>JASJDR010000069.1 GCA_030065615.1 Xenococcus sp. MO_188.B8
CAGGGAAAGAGCAGGATGCCGGACCAACCGACGAATACAAAGCGATCGCGCTTTAACCAGTCATCGAGGGCGTCAAACCATCCTGTCTGGGGCGCGCGTCCTACTGCTATGGTCATAAACTAAAAATCTCCTAATTAAAAGGTATTTAAGGAATTGGTATTTATTGCTAGATCGGTAGAAACCAATCTATTTGAAGAAGTTTATGTCAATAATGAGAAAAGTTTACTTTTCTTTACTTATTATTAACATAGTAGAAGAAATCTGGATTTATTTCTAGGGGGAATTTTTAAAATTGCTTCGCGATTGGCTATAAGCCATCAGCTATTTGCTTTTGGGAATCTTATACTGGAGAAATTAAACCAGGCTAAGAGCTAAGAGTTCAACCCCAGAAACTTAAATTAAGGTAACTAATCCACATCAGGCATAAAATATGTCACTCTATGTATGAAGTCGCTCTCGAAATAGCATTCAGAACAGATTCAAAAAACGAAAACAAAAAACCATATGTATACTATCGATATCATTGTCAGAAATACCGCTTTACCAATTTCGGTTGAAAAAAAAGAAGCTGATGAAGCAGAAAATGTCTACCAACAAGTCTTGTCAGCGATGAATTCTCCAGAAACCAAAGTTTTGGAATTAACCTGTGAAAAGCAAGAAGGAAAAAAAGTAGCTGTTGTAAGTGACTCAATTGTGGCGACTATCATCTCCCAGAAATCAGGTGCAACTGCGACTGGACGTGCTGCTGGATTCTTCTCTGCTGCGACAACAGAATGAAGTCATTGATCAGCAAAAATCATAACAATCTCGAAAAGCCATCAGCTATTAAGGTTGACAATGTCAGCTTTAGCTGGTCGGCTGAGGCTGAGGTGCTTAAATCTTGCTCTCTCGAAGTACCTCAAGGAGAATTTTGGATGCTACTGGGAAATAATGGTAGTGGCAAATCTACTCTTTTAAAATTACTCACTGGTTTATTAGTCCCAGATTCGGGGACAGCCATGATCGCGGATACCTTTGGGTTAGTGTTCCAAAATCCCGACCTCCAACTGGTAATGCCGACAGTGGCAGCCGATATTGCCTTTGGTCTAGTGGCAGAAAACCTCACGGCCATCGAAGTTAGGGAAAGAGTCAGATCAGCCCTCGCAGCAGTTAATTTACTAGATCTCGAAAGGCGACCTATTTATGCTCTCAGTGGCGGACAAAAACAACGAATTGCGATCGCCGGTGCCTTAGCTCGTAACTGTGAGACCATTCTCTTTGACGAACCCACTGCCCTCTTAGATTCAGATACTCAAATTGAGTTAGTGCAACAGGTACAAAAACTTGTCAAAAGCCAGGGAATTACAGCTTTATGGGTAACCCATCGTCTAGAGGAATTAGACTATTGTGATGGGGCATTTTTACTCGAAAATGGGCAGGTAACGGCTCAAGGCGCTCCCCAAGTCATGAAAAATAAGCTATTACAAAAAGAATGTTGAGATCTTTAAGTTTTTGTTAACATTTTTCTTTACAATGGAGGAGCAAGTTTTAATTTTTATAAACTAAATAAATGTCATGTCTGCCCCCCCTTACCAGGCATTTCTACTGGTTGATGGTTATAACATCATCGGTAGTTGGTCTGACCTAAAAACAAGCCGTGATCGCCACGGATTAGAAACTGCTCGTCATATTCTAATAGAATCCTTGGTTAATTATGCCCCGATGGTTGAGTATCGTACTCACATAATTTTTGATGCTCATTATCAAAACACTCCGAGTTATAGCGAAGAATATACTGCTTTAGTTTCGGTTCATTTCACAGCTTTTGCCGAAACAGCTGATACCTATATCGAGAAGTTTTGCGCTGCCTTTAAGAATACCGAATATCAAGAACATAGTTCGCGGTTAATCGTGGCAACTAATGACCGCGCCCAAAAATTAACAGTTACAGGTTATGGAGCAGAATGCATCTCGGCACAAAGACTTGCAGGAGAAGTAGAAACAACATCTCGAAGAGTAAAACGTAATGAGCGATCCTCAAAAAAATCCGCGGGTCGTTTTTTGTTTCATGCCTTAGATCCCATAGCTCAGGAACGTTTTCGACAAATGAGACAGGGAAAATAATTGAGCAAAATTTTTTAGCCAAAAAGTATTGACAGTCACAAAAATATTAGTTATATTTAGAAACGTTGCAAGAAAGAAACAACCTGAAACAAAAGCCTTGCAGACTCTCAAGCCCCCATCGTCTAGTGGCCTAGGACACCTCCCTTTCACGGAGGCGACAGGGATTCAAATTCCCTTGGGGGTACTACAGTAAAATAATAAAACATTGGGGATAGTCACTATGACTAATCCCTATTTGTTTTTTTATGTTTAATAAATTATGAATTATTATCAAAAGATTTTAATTGGCATCTTCGGTATTTCTCTAGCTGTAATTCCCGAACCTCTTCTAACCTCAGCACAGGAATATCAAATAGTTCAGGCTCTTTCTTCACAACAAATTAGTCTGCGCGCCAAACAAATTACGGTGAGGATTGATGGCGATAATTTTGGTTCAGGTATTATTATTGACTCTTCTGACAACAGTTATACCATATTGACCAACTGGCATGTGGTTAAAGACTTAGGTAATTATTTAGTTCAAACAGTTGATGGGCGACAGCATGAAGTTAAATCAGATACCATTAGACAATTATCTAATGTAGATCTGGCAATTTTTCGATTTACTAGTAAACAAAATTATCAAGTTGCAGAGATTGGCAATTCCAATAACTTAATTGAAGGACAAAATATATACTTTGCTGGTTATCCTGGGGAATTACGCTCAGAAAGCGATCGCTTTTATCGATTTTTTACAGCTAATCTAGTAGGTTTACTAACTACCCCCAATGCCAATGGCTATAGTTTAATTTACGACGGCGGTGCTTTTCCAGGAATGAGTGGAGGTCCGGTATTTAATGAGCAAGGACTAATAATTGGGATTCACGGAGAAACTAATATCCATGCCGTCACTGGAGCAGTATCTAATTATGGAATTCCTAGTAATGTTTATCAAGCAGCCATAGCAAATATTAATAGTAATAACTCTAATTCTGAAACTGCCACATCAGAATCCGAGAATAATAATAGTGCTGGTGCAGCAACGACTAACCAAGCTCAAACTACCACTAATCAAACAGCTGCGACTCCCGAAGCCATTGTTCAAACTAATCCGACTCCCGAAGCAACGACAAAAACAAATTCAGGTGAATCCAATTCCGTTCCTATTTTGATTTCTCCTCAAAATCAAGAACAGAATTCTCAGACTGTGACTTCCAATAATATTGGCAACCCAGAAACCAATGTTGAAACTCAAAGTACAACGGATTTGGCAAAAATTGCATCTGAATCGGTAGTTAATATTCCTGATGAGCAAATAAATAATTTAGAGAATAATCCCACTATTCCCAACAACCAAGAAAACCCTAATCAAGCTAACTCATCACCTGGTCGCCCAATAGCCTTAATCTCCCCTAACACAGGAATTGACTATACTAACTTACAAAGTTTATTAGCCCAGAAAAAATGGCTTGAAGCAGATCGTCACACTAAAAAAGCCATTAATAATGTCTTTGATACTATTAAAAGAAAAAACAATAATAGTTTTATCGAATTAACGACTCTTGCAGATCGTGCTTGTAAAGATATTTATACTATAGACTTTCTATGGCGAAAATTCAGCGATGATCGCTTTGGTTTTCGTGTTCAACAAAATTTGTGGCATAATCTCAATCACAATAGTGATTTCTCCATTAAGGTTTGGCGTAGTTTCGCTACAGAGATTGGCTGGAAAGAAGGAGATATAAATAATGCAGACGGTTACATACTCTATGAAAATTTAAATTTCAATAACCAAACTGCACCACCAGGTCATCTTCCCTGGTGGTTTGATTATTCTGTTGAACAAAAAAATGCCATGAGGCAAGTTCTAACCCGTTGTAATCTCCAAGACAGAGTATCAATGAATAATAATTAATTTATAGTTATAGCAATCCTATGTGAGTCATGAAAACCGATAGTAGTGTGCTTGCGAAGCACGTGCTCTGCACGACCATCTTGCTCACGCGAGCGAGACGCTCGCACTTTTTCACAAATGATTTAGGATTGCTATATAGCGTTTCTCAGAGTCATGAGGTACACTCTACGGTTACCTATTCACTGTTCCCAAAAGCAAGGGGTTTATCTACCTTACCAGTATGAGAGTGCTATATCATTGCTATATCTATGTTTAACCAATAAAAAAAGCCAGTATTTTACCCTGGCTTAATTATAATGTACCAAATATAATCTAGCAGGTGTGAGGGCCAGTCATAGAATGATGTAAAGCCCATTGTTAACTATTAAGGTAACGAACAAGTTAAGGGAACTTTAAAAATTACCTTAAAATTATAATTTCAGATTTTTTCCCTATCTTATTGTCATCACACTACTTGCAAAAAATTAGTAAAGAAAATTACAAAAAATTATCAATCTCGATTTTTTCGTAACTTTCAAATAATGTTGCACCTTAAATAAACCGAATAGTCCTACTGGAGAATAGAACTCAACTAAAAAATCAAGATCGCTGTCCTGCTGAATTTGATCGCAGGCTCCCGAGATGAAGAAACTGAGAGATTTAACCCCTAGTTTTTGAAGTGATTCGTGATTGACTCTGACAATTGCTAGAATTTCACCCCGTTTTCATCAGTTGCTGATTTCAATACGCTTTTTTTAAGTATGCCGTCAAAATTACTAAAGGCGATCGCATTATAATCAAAACAACAGCTAAAAAACAGATCATACTAAGATAGACTAGGAAGAAATCTATTGGTTCTGTACTGAATAATGGAAGTTCTCAAATTTACCACGAAAATTGATGAATCTGGTTGCTTGAATCTTTGTATTCCGACCCAATTAGCAGATGCTGAAGTCAATGTTGTTATTGTTATGACCCCAGTAACATCGTCCGAAAAGTCGCAATTCAAATATGATTTCTCTGATTTGGTAGGTCAATTAACCTGGAAGGGAGATGCAGTCGCAATGCAAAGAAATTTTCGAGATGAGTGGTAATCGCTACCTGTTGGATACAAATGCGATTGTCGCGTTACTCCAGGGGAATTCTCAACTGGTTCAATTATTGCAAAATGCTGATTGGATAGGAATTTCAGTCATTAGCCAAATTAAGTTTTTGGCATTTTCAGGTCTGACTCAAGCGGATCATCAACTTTTTCAGCAGTTTGTTCAACGAGTCGAGGTTATTAATTTAGTGTCAACGGACATTCTGCTAGTGGAAAAAATTATTGAAATTCGTCAACAATTTCGGTTGAAATTACAGCAATTTTTATCTTAAATTAACTATTTACACCTTATGAATCATAAAAATGGTATAACAAATAATGAGATACTACACCTCTAATTAAAGAGAATGATGCTTAAAGGAGGCTTGCTTTGGCTGATTCTAATGGGCGTACAACAGTTATCGTGGCGCTAATTGGACTTGTAGGAACAATAGCAGCGGCAGCACTTGCCAATTGGGATAAAATCTTTCCTCCTCCTACCAGTCCTTTACCCCAATCTGCTCAAGGTGAAAACCAAGATGTTCAGTCAAGCCCGCAAAATTTAGTAAAAAAGCGACCCCAAATTGAGCTGCAAGATGAACCAGAAATTAAGATAAAAACTCCAACTGATTCTGGTCAAAAAAGTTTAATTTGGCGTTCTCAGAGTAATTTAACTAGAATTACTAACTTAAATCAAATTTGTTTTGGAACTAGCACACTCAGTTCTGTACAAACTGTTTTTGGTTATGATAAACCAACATTCACAGGAACAATTACAATTCCTTTTCCCAAAATGGAAGGCTGTAGAACTGGAGATACTCTACAAGGAAATTTCGAATTGTATGGAAATGCAGGTAACTGTGTTGGCACAATTAAGATTACTTGGCAAAATAACAATAATGCTTTTATTAAATGGAATATTAGTAATTTAGGTTCATCTTGTCCTGTGGGCACAAAATATTGGGAAATTAATACTTACCCGGTACCGACTTGATTTTAACTTCTCTCTTTTGTGAACAGCGAAATCTTCTTTAGAGGATCTAAACTATAGCAGTACCAGTAAAGATTAGGACATTGCATTAGACTTAAAAGCTAATGGGCACCTCGATTAATTACCTTGTTGCGAATCAGATAGGCTTGAAAGCATTAATTTTACAAAGCTATTCTCAATAATATTTGAATTTTTCGAGGTGCCCTAATGATTATTTACTTTTATAAGATTTGTTTGTCCTAACCTTAGCGCGTAGCGCTATAATCGAAATCCCCTTTGCAATAAATCCTCCTCAAAATGTTTCTAAAATCAGAGTTACAAAAAAGCAATTTATAGACGTGCGGAGTATATTGTGAGTCAATCTGATAGAAAAGATGTCATAGTCGTCTTAGGAGCTGCTGTATGGAAAGGAAGTATTCCGAGTCCGTCCTTGCATCGTCGAATTTTACATGCAATTGAACTTATTCATTGTCAAAAAGCTAGTACTTTAATTTTAAGTGGTGGAATTGGAAAGTATCCTCCTTCAGAAGCCCAGATCATGCGACAGATTTCTCTAGAACAAGGTATACATGAAAATCAAATAATTTTAGACGAACAGGCGCAATCAACTCTAGAAAGTGCAATTAACTGTACGCGCATCATTCAAGAAAACCAATGGGATAATGTCTTAATTGTTTCTGATCATTACCACATATTTAGAGCAGTTCTTCTTTTCCGTTTATTGGGCATTTATGCAGAAGGTAGCTCTCCCGATAAGATGGGAATAGGAACATCAAGATGGCAATGTTTGTATTTGCATGTAAGAGAAATTATTGCTTTACCGTGGAATATTATCAAAATTGGTATTTTTAGGATTCGTAAGCAACCTGTGTCAGAAATTTAAAATTTGTTGTCTATTTACATAGAATTCAGTTAATCAATTCTGCAAAATGGTATTATTTAAAAGTTTTAATATACTAACAGAAGCAATGTAGTTATAATAGTTGAATATTTCCTACTCCTTACTCTCTAATTTCTCCTTTCTCTAACCTTTGCTTAATTCCAGATGCCAGAGAAATGCTACTAGCACTTCTGCCGCCACCAAACCCTAATATACGTTTAAATTCATCGAAATAACTTATATTTTCAGGAAGAGGAATAATACTTATGACAATGAAAATCACCAAATATGTTACGCTAGAAGCTAAAAAAGTAATAAATGTTTCATCTGCGCTTTTGTATAAACCATTAATTTCCACCTCTAATTGGCTGTCAATTGCATTGAAAACAGTATTATCTTCATCATTCATAGTAAATTGTCTACAAATAAGGTTTTAAGGAGACAATCAGCATTGTTAATTTGCTCTATGAGTAATGTATCACAGTTAGTGTCATAAATAAATATAATATATTTTAACTTAACCTTTTAACCTATCCATAACGCTACCTTGGTTAGTTCCACTCCAACCTATCAGTGATGTATAAGCCATTTCTTCTACAGGATATAATGTTACCCTGACCAACATCATACTTCGTACAGCTATCAATATAGAACTACTATTTCTTCTGCTTTTTGTAATAAGACATTAGCCGAGATAACAGGGCATCAACTCTACAAATTTCATTGTCAGCCAATTCATTGAGCTACTTAATTAATAAGAAAGAAGTCATCAAGCTCGTGAAGTCCCATGCTAATTACAATAGTGGCACTTCCAATGTAATTATTGACGCTTCTAGTATTGACCGCTTCAAAGTAAAATAACTTTAATAATTTCCTAATATTCAATGCTGGTGTGAACAGCGACAAGATTAGGATGATGCAGTTCTGGAAAAAGAAAAATTTTGGATATTTAACATGAGCATAAAAACTATTACCACAACCCCTTTTTCAGATCAAAAGCCAGGCACATCGGGACTGCGAAAATCCGTTACAGTCTTTCAACAACCCCATTACCTAGAGAATTTTGTCCAGTCGATTTTCGATAGCTTAGAAGGCGTTCAAGGACAAACTCTAGTTGTGGGTGGAGATGGTCGCTTTTACAATCGTCAAGCAATTCAAATTATCCTCAAAATGGCAGCAGCCAACGGAATCGGTCGGATTCTGGTTGGTAAAGGAGGAATCATGTCTACTCCAGCCGCTTCTGCGGTTATTCGTCAGTATAAAGCCTTCGGTGGTATTGTGCTCTCTGCTAGCCACAACCCAGGAGGTCCTAACGGCGACTTCGGAATTAAATACAATATCACTAATGGTGGCCCGGCACCTGAGAAAATCACCAATGCGATCTTTGCCAAATCGAAGACGATTAATAGTTACAAAATCTTTGACACAGAAGATATTGATTTAGATAAGCTTTCGGTCAAGCGGATCGGCGAGATGGCAGTCGAAGTTATCGACCCTGTGGAACCCTATGCTCGTTTAATGGAATCTCTATTCGATTTTGCTAGTATCCGCAAACTATTACAGGGTAATTTCAAAATCTGTATTGATTCGATGCATGCGGTCACAGGCCCTTATGCCCAAGATATTATGGAAAAACGCTTAGGTGCCCCCGCAGGCACAGTGCAAAATGGGGTTCCTCTAGAAGATTTTGGTGGGGGTCATCCCGATCCTAATTTAGTTTATGCCCATGATTTAGTAGAAATTCTTTTCGGCGACAATGCGCCTGATTTCGGTGCAGCTTCCGATGGGGACGGCGATCGCAATATGATCTTAGGCAATAACTTTTTTGTCACTCCTAGCGATAGTTTAGCTGTCTTAACGGCCAATGCCACCTTAGTTCCTGGTTATAAAGATGGTTTATCTGGCGTAGCGCGATCGATGCCCACTAGTGCGGCGGTAGATCGGGTTGCCGAGAAGTTAGGGATTGATTGCTATGAAACACCTACTGGTTGGAAATTCTTCGGTAATTTATTAGATGCCGACAAGGCTACTCTTTGTGGAGAGGAAAGCTTTGGTACGGGTTCTAATCATGTGCGGGAAAAAGATGGTTTATGGGCAGTGCTTTTCTGGCTAAATATCCTCGCAGTTACCGAAAAATCTGTAGAAGAAATAGTCAAAGATCATTGGAAAACCTATGGACGCAATTTCTACTCCCGTCACGATTACGAAGCAGTTGCTTCTGAACCGGCAAATGAACTTATGGATCGTCTACGCAGCATGACTGGGGATCTGCCAGGAAAGCAATTTGGTGATTATACAGTAGATTATGCCGATGATTTTAGTTATACCGATCCCGTAGATGGTAGTGTCAGTCAGAAACAGGGTATTCGTATTGGTTTTACTGATGGTTCTCGCATTGTGTTCCGTCTTTCTGGCACTGGCACTAAGGGTGCAACTCTACGGGTATATCTAGAAAGTTATGAGCCTGATGCCAGTAAGCATAATGTGGATACTCAAGTAGGATTGAAGCCTTTAATCGATCTAGCCGAGGAGATTGCCTTAATTCGTCAGTTTACTCAACGGGAAAAACCTACTGTTATCACTTAATTAATTTTAATTACGGATATCAAAATACCCATTCCTTTACCGTAGAAATTCCATTCGAGAGTAGGACGCAGCCTGTTCGCTCGCTAGAATTTTGTCCTCAAAAATCTGCAGGGCGGGAATGGGGGATAACAATTCAATTTTGATGCCAAATCATTGCACAATGACTTTCTACTAATTTGCAACTGATTTTTCTTAACCAACAAGCATCATAAGATTGGTCTGTCTAAATCAAGATTAGAGAACCTTTTTACAGCTTTAATCATCATTTTTCGGCTATTTATTCAGCATTTTGTTAAACAAAAGAAAAATATAGCCATATCTTTACTGTTTTGCTTGAACTTGTTTTTGCTTGTAACTTATGCCGGCTATTGTTTGTCTTTGAAGTCTACAAAAGATGAACAATTTTCTTGAGAATCTCTTTTCGCTAGTTTTAGTATGGTATAAATCATGGTTAGATATATGGCTGCCAAAAACAAAATAAACATTGGTAAGTTTGGATCTTGCATGAGACTAAAAAAAATTTTTATATTGGAAATTTGATTATCAACTAATATAGTTGACAAAAGTTACAAAAAAAGCTCAAAGCAAAAAGTCAATAAAATATTTTACTAGCTAAGGAATTTAATTATGCGATCGCTCTTGCTAATCTGCCCAATTCCTTGTCGGTAAAAATCCCTAATTAAGTTTCTCCCTTTTAGACGAAGATATAGGCGGTTTGTTGATGCTGATTCTGAGCTTTTTGTGGCAGCGCATCTAGTTTAATTTTTTTTATTAACCAAAGCTTCAAAAACTTGAATCAACTTATTCTTAATGATTAGCAGACTTACAATCGCAGCTTATCTAAGCTGGTAGCTGGTATTTCTTAATAAAATCTTTATATTTTGTCTAATGTTTTTATTCTGTATATTTTGCTACAAATCTATTATTTTGTAGTTATCTTGTAGTTAAAAAAAAATATGATTGCCAAGCTAATTACATAGTGCAATATGTATAAAGTATATAAATATAAATACAAAAGTTGTTTGTATTAGTCTGGGAGCAAGTTTTCTTACAAGAAAAAAACAAACAATATCAGAATTGTTTGATAGATATTTTATAGATTCATATGTAGTAATTTGTGCCTCAAAGAAGTGATGTACTTCAGCAGCATCTACTATCTTAATTGTGCCAAGTCGTGAAAATGAGTTTTTCTCCCTTAATACATCTAAAATGAGAATTGCCAATAAAGCACAACAGTAAATCTAGATGAGACAGAGCAAAGACAAACTATTAATTGCCGTTATTGGCGATGTGCACGATCGCTGGGAACTAGAGGATAACTTGGCATTACAACATCTAGGGGTAGACTTAGCTTTATTTGTGGGGGATTTCGGTAATGAGTCAGTGGAAATTATCAGACTGGTTGCCGACTTACCGATTCCCAAAGCAGTAATCTTGGGAAATCATGATGCTTGGTACACCGCTTCCGGTTGGGGAAGAAAAAAAGCACCTTATGATCACAGTCAAGAAGATCGGGTACAACAACAGTTGGATCTCTTAGGCGTAGCCCATGTTGGCTATAGTAAATTAGATTTACCCCAATATAATATCTCGGTAGTAGGCAGTCGTCCTTTTAGTTGGGGTGGTTCTCAATGGAAGAATCATCAATTTTATCGCGATCGCTATAATATCAATGACTTTGTTGAATCTACCACTCAAATTGTCGCAGCAGCTAACGAGACTCTTTATGATCACCTAATTTTTATTGGTCACAATGGGCCTTTTGGTCTGGGAGATCAGCCAGAAGATACCTGTGGTAGAGACTGGAATCCTCTTGGTGGCGATCATGGCGATCCTGATTTCACCGCAGCTATTGATAAAACTCTCTCTTTAGGAAAGTCGATTTCTCTGGTAACCTTTGGACATATGCATCATCGTTTGCGTCATCGTCAAGATCGCCTACGAACCATTGTGAATACTAGTTCTGATGGCATAGTTTATCTGAACGCGGCGGCTGTTCCTCGGATAAAAAATAAAAATGCGGGAAAAATGCGTAATTTTTCGTTGGTAACTCTAGAAAAAACAACGGTAAGTGAAATTTCTCTAGTCTGGGTAGATGAGCAATTCACGATCATATCAGAGGAAATTTTATATTAGTAGTTGAGTAAAAATACTCCAGACATCTTAGTTTTACTAAAAAACTTTTCATCTTACACTAGTAAAAGTTATTTAGTCAAGATTTTTTGTTACAATTAAATAAGTAATAGTAAGTTGTTAGCAATTAAAGATAAATTTTTATTACTAACAGCTTGACTTATTAACAAATATGGCAGTTAGAAGATAAAACTGCTAACATATTCAATGTTTCGCGTCAACATTGATTTCTCCTGAATTTTAGCCTCGGTAGTACCGAGGTTTTTTATTTTTATAACTACCAGTATTTTGCATGTTCTATCTCCATGTTTATTCTAAGTTCACAGCATTACACCATAATAAGTAGGTAAACAAATTTATTTGTATATTTTTCAAATGTAATAATAAGTCTTTTTCTCCCCTCCCCCTGCTTCCCCTGCTTCCCCTGCTTCCCTTGCTTCCCTTGCTCCCTCTGCCTAATAATGCACAATTAATTTTGCTTAGGTACTTATTCTTCTTTATCTGACCCATCTGTCCCACCTCCCTCATCTCCTTACCAGGGGTTACCAATCATGGTAAAACCAGCCCAGAAAAATTGAAAGCGGGAATTAGAGCTAAATTATATTTCTCGATCACGAATTGTTCGCCATCGTGTAGGGCTGCAAAAGGTAAAGATCTCAATTTAGGGCCAGTACAGAGCAAGATAGTATCGATATTTTCTGCTTCTAAATAGGATTCTAACGGGGCGAAGATCCATCGGTAGAGTTGTTTGGCTGGTGGTAAATATCGGGTAGATTGACGATCAGCGATCGCACTAGTAAATTGATTAACGATGCGATCAAGAGCAATGTTGTCTGCACTTCTAATCTCTTTCATCACTAACTGCGACTGGGGAGTAACTAAGAGTAGTTGCAAAAATTTCGGCTTGGGAATTGCCCAAATTACTGCAGGTTGAATATCGGTTTGCTCGCTAATATCAGTTAAATGCTGAGCTATTTCCTCTGCCGAACGATTGTAGTTAAAAAATTTTCTTTTAAAATATTTTTCGTAATCCTTTTCCCATTTAGCCTCTACTTTTTGAATAGTCTGAGCTAGTTTTACTGTATCAAGTAATTCAGGAGTAGATGTGTTTTGGGCATTAACTCCAGGGCTATTAGCAATAATAATGCTGAAACAAATTAGCCCGCTAAAGACAAAGTACAGCTGCTTTCTATGTTGTTTAGGAATGATCAGCCGTAATTTTGCAACCAATAATTGGGTGAATTTCAACAAAAATTCCTGTAACATTTTGTGCACTCCAAGCGCAGTAGTGTAGGTTTATCCTACAATATACGCCTGGTGTGTCTTAGTTATGCGAAATTGGCTTCTGGTTTTTAGCTCTAAGCTCTCAGCTTCTTAGATCAATTAAATCCCCACTATGGGAGTAAAACAGCTCAGAGCCAAGAGCTAATCGCAAAGTGATTTTACATCCCGGCTTCATAAGCAACCCCTTCTTCTACAAAATTAGGGTAATTTTCAAGAATATTCTGTCTTTCTTCGCCACCGACATAAATATAAGTGCCGGGTACATCTCGATTTTGAAAGCGATAAAAATCTACTCCTTTGTTTGCTGCTCCATCATAGACATAAAAGGCGACACCTTCTTCAATCATATTGGGGAAGTTCTGACGAATACTTTCGCTTTCTGCTTCTCCCGCGTAAAGATAAGTACCAGGTGCATTAATATTTTGAAACCGATTCATGCGGATCAAATCCTCTCCTGGTTTGGTTGCGACTTTAAATGCTGGTCCTTCTGCGATAAAGTTGGGAAATTTATCGCGAATACTTTGGCTTTCCTCTGGTCCGGCAAATAAATAGGTTCCAGGGCGATCGCGATTTTGGAAGCGATTAATCAGAGTATCAAGAACAATGCCATTACTCTCATCAATACCCAGTTCTAAGCTATAGGAGCCAGAACTGTTTCCTATACCGCTATTTTCAACCGTCGGATCGTAATCCAAATTATCAGCACTACTAACTCCCACATAGTAAGTCCCATTTTGCGGCGCAGTAAATGTCAAAAATGAGTCTGACTCGATCACATCACCAAAAGAGTTATTATCGTTCTGAGCCAGTATGCTACCGTTGATATCAAATATCGTCAAGACAGAGTCGAGCTCAGAACCAATTTGTGCGGCATCAATATTAGCAACTAGAGTCTCTCCAGCCTCCAGTTCAACTTCAAATAAATCTACATCGTTATTAGAGATTGAAGGATCTCGATGATCGCCAATTTCCCCATTAACCACTACGGGAGAGGAACTATCAAGTTCAATCTCGTTAGCCAACTCGATAGTATCGTTGGGTTCGCGGTAGACTAAATCCCCCAGATCCTGATCGAGACTAATCTCTTCAATTTCGCTCGCGGTCAGGGCGCGATTATAGATACGAACCTCATCAATTAAGCTCTCAAATTCTCCCAACACATCTAGAGGAATATCTCCATTCTCTTCTGCACCAATGGTGACGGGATTATTATCTACTGGAATATTGCCACTGATAGCTTGATTGCCAATTTCAACCCCATCAACGTAAAGCCGCATTATTTGCCCATCATAGGTTCCCGCTAAATGTATCCAACGACCAAACTCTGCTGTGCCAGAATAAATATCGCCTAACATTCCAGTATCTGTTGCCAGATGCCACTTATACTGAATGCCATCCTGGGGGCCAAACCCTAGAAAAAATTGATCTGGATGGGCGAGAGTACCGGTCTGCCTCGAAACAACGGGGTTAAAATCATCTGGGGGCACTGTAGGGAACACCCAAGCAGTAACCGTAAATTGATCCGTGTAGCTATTCAAGCTCTCTGATGCAGGAATGCTGGCATGGGAATCATCACTTCCTGTCAAGCTGACGGCGTTGCCAGATTTTCCTTCTTCTTTTGTAGCATTAATTAATATCCCATTATTTCCATTACCAGAGCTATCAAAAATTTCATTAGTATTATTGTTTTCAAACTGCCAGTAACCAATTAAACCGTCATTAATACCCATAAAGTTTTCTCCTAATATTATTCTAAATAATTTAAATTACATGTATTATACATGTAATAAATAATCGAAAATATTATGTAATTATTTACTTTTGATGTAAAAATGACAAAGATATTGCTGGCAAGTTGCACAAAAGATAGTTTTTTTCCTGGAGCGATCGCTATCAATTAAAATATGCAGGTTTTAATAAATAAATCACGTTGTTATTCTAGACCATTATCACCTCCGTCCTCAAAGTAAAATCTAGCTACACCCAAATATAATCCTGTAGCATCTTCTCCTGTAGGAAATGCCGTCACCCCAAACAAGTAAAAACCTGAAAAGTCAGGATTTCTTCTCGGTTTGAGACCAATGGTTATTTTGCTTCCAGGTTGAATTGGAGTAGCAAAAGTTACGTTAATCATATTGGTGGAATCATCCTGGGTAACATCAGCTAAGGTTATTGGTTCTTGCTTACGACGATGATTACCTTGAAAAGCCCTGGTTTTATCGAGATGAAATTTAATTTGTTCTGTCCCTTCTCGTTGAGCAAACGATACTTGTTGTAATGAGGCCCCAGCATCATCTGGTATTTCTAAATTAAAATAGTAAATTGCTTGTTTGACTCGAATTCCGTTAAAGGTAGTATGAGAGCCTACTAATTTGGGTGACTTAACAAAATTAGCTTTCGGGCTAATATAAGATTGATTTTCCGCAGCTCTAGAAATTAAAGCTATGCTAGGGGCTAATATTGAAGTCAATAAGAGTAAGGATAAAGATAAGTTTTTCATAAGAGTTAACCTCTGGGGAACCCCCAGATGTTGCAACGAATGTTTTTATATTAGCGATTGCCTGGAGAAATAAGTTATTGTGCAACATCATTATGCTGAATGCTCAGATGGAGATTAAACCTTATGGGAAACTACCGTTATTGATTGTTGCTATAAAAGCAGGGGATTAAGAGCGCCAGCTGCAGATCGTCATCCGAGAACTAATGATCGCCCTTAACTACCCTGTTAGTGTGGTGGTTTTTTCCTTAAATGGACAGTACTTTCTCACCCAGATACTGGTGATTGGTGTAGCTTAATATATCTCTCGGATCTGAAATTAGTTTTTATCTAAGCTATCGAGAAGAGAATCAACGGAATTAAGATATTCAGTATCCTTGAGAGTATCTTCGGAAAGTCGACCCGCTGCAATCGCAGTTTGGACTAAATCCTTAGCTTCAATTCTGTTAGTGCGAATTGCCTGTAAGAAAGCATTATAAGAAGGAATACCTTGATTAGAGAAGCGACCTTGATAACTACTAGAAACTAAATTAAAAGGTGTGATTTCGCTAATAGTGTTAGAGGTAGTTCGATTGACAGTAGCTATTTCATCGGCAAAAGCAGGAGCAACAGTGCCTAGGTTAGAAAGTGCTAGAACGGATAAGGTGGAAACTAGGAAGCGTTTCATAATTTTTCTCCTTCAAGGGAAATTTTGCTTAATTATTAGAATCGCTTGCCAAGCTGAGAAGCTTCTAACTGTTAACTGAAAAATCAATCAAGGTTTATTGAGATCATCATGAGGAAAATTTCAGGTAGGATTCAGAATTAAACCAAGGTCTAAACTGCGTCTAGTTGGCAATTTGAGTTACCATTACGGACGAACTCATCACAAGAGTCATCATAAATAGAGACTTAACACGAAAATTGCGATCGCAAATTAAGGTGGAAATCTGATTAATTTTGTTGCAGCAGCTATCTGATATGATGAGAAGTTACTAATTACTATTCAATCAAATCGTGATCGCACTTTGTCGCTCAAGTAATAAGATCGCAGTTGTGGAGGTTAAAATCTTTGTCTGGTGGAATTAATGTCGCAATCTTAGGCGCAACAGGAGCAGTAGGACAAGAACTGCTAGCTTTACTGGAAAGTCGTAGTTTTCCTGTCAAAAATTTAAAGTTATTAGCTTCTCCTCGTTCAGCGGGAAGCAAGATCAAATTCCGTGATCAAGAATTAACAGTAGAAGCAGTCAGCGAGCAATCTTTTACCGATATTGATATCGTACTCGCTTCGGCTGGGGGCTCTACTTCCAAGAAATACGCCGCCGCCGCCGTCGCCGCAGGAGCTGTTGTCATTGATAACTCTAGTGCTTTTCGCATGGATGAGAATGTTCCTTTGATTGTGCCTGAAATTAACCCCGAAGCTGCCGCTAATCACCAAGGAATTATTGCTAATCCCAATTGCACCACAATTTTGATGGGAGTCGCTATTTATCCACTCCACAAAGTACAACCTATTAAGAGAGTCGTGGTATCAACTTATCAATCGGCTTCAGGAGCTGGTGCTAGAGCGATGGCGGAAGTAGCAACCCAAGCTCAAGCAATTCTTAATGGGGAAACTCCCCAGCCCGAGATTTTGCCCTATCCTTTGGCATTTAATCTGTTTCCTCACAATTCTCCTCTAGGCTCTAATGGCTATTGCCAAGAAGAAATGAAAATGGTTAATGAAACCAAAAAGATTTTTGATGCTCCCGAATTAAGACTAACTGCTACTTGTGTTCGGGTACCCGTACTGAGAGCCCATTCTGAAGCAATTAACCTAGAATTCGAGCGACCTTTTCCCATTGAGCAAGCTAGAGAACTTATTAGTGCCGCTGAGGGAGTAAAATTGGTTGAAGATTGGGAGCAAAACTACTTCCCCATGCCCATAGATGCTACAGGAGAAGATGATGTTTTAGTGGGACGAATTCGTCAAGATATTTCCCATCCCAGTAGTTTAGAGCTATGGCTTTGTGGTGATCAAATTCGCAAAGGAGCAGCTTTAAATGCGATTCAGATTGCCGAATTATTGTTAGAACAAAATTTGCTGAAAGTGACCGCATTTACCGCAGCAGTTTAGAACCAACTTCAAGAGATAGCTCATGAACACCGAACCTTTTGGGAAAGTAATGGCAGCAATGGTCACCCCGTTTGCTGATGATGGTAGCGTTAATTATGGGGTAGCCGAAAAGTTAGCTGTACATTTGATCGAAAATGGCAATGATGGCTTGGTTATCTGTGGAACAACAGGAGAATCTCCTAGCTTAACCTGGGAAGAAGAATATGAATTGTTTCAAGTAGTCAAACAAGCCATAGGCAATCAAGGTAAAATTATCGCCGGAACTGGTTCTAACTCCACTCAAGAAGCGATCGCGGCAACCCAGAAAGCTGCTAAGCTAGGATTAGATGGCTCTCTACAAGTTGTCCCCTACTACAATAAACCACCCCAAGAAGGTCTCTATCAACATTTTAAAGCGATCGCAAAAGCTTGCCCCGATTTACCGATTATGCTTTATAATGTCCCTAGTAGAACTAGTTGTAACCTAGAAGCAACCACAGTAGCGAAATTGTCAGAGATTAACAATATTATCGCGATTAAAGAGGCTAGTGGCGATTTAGAACAAGTTTGTCAAATTCGTCGTTTAACTCCATCATCGTTTGCCATTTACTCAGGAGAAGATTCTCTAACCTTACCCATGTTAACAGTAGGAGCAGTAGGAGTGGTCAGCGTGGCATCTCATCTTGTGGGTAACCAAATGCAGCAAATGATCCAAGCTTTCAACGCAGGAAACAATGAATTGGCGACCGAAATTCAATTAAAATTATTCTCTTTGTTTAAAATTCTGTTTGCTACTACCAATCCAATTCCCGTTAAAACAGCTCTTAATTTACAAGGTTGGCAAGTGGGAAGTTTGCGTTCTCCCCTTTGTGCGTTACAATTAGATCTATTAGAAAAACTGAAAACAGAACTCAAAGAACAAAATTTACTTTAATTGTTTGCGCTTCGGTAAATTTAATGGTCATTGGCTTGCCTTATTTGCGAAACAAGTATCAAACTAAAATTTTTGATCAACCAGAATTTAAGTACAAAATACAATATTTATTAAATTAGCTATAATTACTAAAAATATATAAGTACATAAATGAAAAATAGTTTCATAAATCATCAAAAAATAATTTAAAATTAAGAGCTTATCTGTACACAAACTTTAAAAAAAAGGAGGAAAATCTGTTGTATTTTAGATCTAACTAGCCTAAAGGCTATAGGGATAGACTATTTATTCTCAAAAATAGCTGAATATTAATAAACAATTAAATCACAACATATTGACTAAAAATCTCGAATTTAGAGATTGAAATATTGCCATAAATGCTTAAAGTTTTTATGACAAAGATTAACTATAGCTAAGTATTAATGAAAGGTAGAAGCTCCTCGACGAGTAAAACCTAACTGTCATAATTCCTAGCTAGTAAAGAAAAGTTCAGATTGTAATATCTTAGCCCATTTAAATGTTGGTTTAGAAAATATCTTTTGTATGTTTTATGTATCAAATAGAAATACCAAATAGTCAAGGATCTAGGTAAAATTATTGACATTTTTTTCTTCTCTGTTGCCGATCTTGGTCTGCGTCTCTTGGTCAGCATTACCCAGCCAGTCAGATGGGGCAGAAATAAGGCTAATTACACTCTCTCTTTAGTCTAAGTAGATAAAACCTTAGCAAAATACTCTCTCCATCCCGGCACTGCTTCCTTAGCGGAAACCCTTCGGGTAGAGCGTCGCAAGTACAAAACCGCAGGGTTATTTTATTTAATTGTCTCGTTTGATGGGACGAATGGAGAGACCTCTGTTACCTGTCTTCAGTAGGTAATTTATTTTGAACAGCTACTTAAGCAAATAAAGTAAGCAACTATTCACAATTATTTCCCTTTAAATGACAGAAAAAACTCAAATAACAACTAAATCCATGAATCAAACAAGCAATAATCAAGCGATCAAAATTATTCCTCTGGGAGGACTTCATGAAATTGGCAAAAATACCTGTGTGTTCGAATATGGCAACGAAATTATTCTCTTAGATGCTGGGTTGGCATTTCCCACAGATGAAATGCATGGGATCAATATTGTTTTGCCTGATATGACCTATTTAAGAGAAAATAGTCATCGGATTAAAGGCATGATTGTCACTCATGGTCACGAAGATCATATTGGTGGCATAGCTTATCATCTCAAACAATTTGATATTCCAGTTATTTATGGCCCTAGATTGGCTATGGCTTTGTTACGGGATAAACTAGAAGAAGCTGGAGTCAGCGATCGCACAAACCTCAAAAGCGTTATTCCCAGGGAAATAGTGCGTTTAGGTAAACATTTTGCCGTCGAGTTTATTCGCAATACCCATTCGATCGCAGATAGCTTTAGTGTGGCAATTCATACCCCTTTAGGGGTCATTATCCATACAGGAGATTTTAAAATTGATCATACTCCGGTAGATGGAGAACATTACGACCTGCAAAAATTAGCTGAATATGGGGAAAAAGGTGTATTATGCCTACTCAGTGACTCCACCAATGCCGAAGTACCAGGACATACTCCTTCAGAAAGTAGTGTTACCCCTAATCTAGAACGCATCTTTGCTCAAGCACCAGGAAGAATCATGGTGACAACCTTTGCTTCTTCCGTACATCGGGTGAACATCATTCTGCAACTTGCCCAGAAGCTACAACGGAAAGTGGTGGTAGTTGGACGCTCGATGTTAAATGTGATTGCCCATGCTCGTAATTTAGGTTATGTCCAATGTCCTGACAATTTATTTGAACCCTTAAAATCTTTAAATCGTTTACCTGAAGAAAAAACTCTCATTTTAACCACAGGTTCCCAAGGTGAGCCGTTAGCGGCTTTAACGAGAATCTCAAAAGGAGAACATCGACATATTCGAGTTCAATCGGGAGATACCATAGTTTTTTCTGCCAACCCAATTCCTGGCAATACCATTGCAGTAGTAAATACCATTGATCGCTTGATGATGCAGGGCGCTCATGTTGTTTATGGCAAACAACAAGGGATTCATGTTTCAGGGCATGGCGCACAAGAAGACCATAAACTGATGTTAAGCTTAACTAGACCAAAATTCTTTGTACCTGTTCATGGCGAACATCGGATGTTAGTTAAACATAGCAAGATGGCTCAAAGCATGGGAATGTCCCAGGAAAATATGGTTGTGATCGATAACGGTGATATCATCGAACTCACTCAAGAAAGCATTCAAGTTGTAGGACAAGTAACTTCTGGGATCGAACTAGTAGATAGAGCTGGCATCGTTCATGATGTGGTGATGAAAGAAAGACAACAACTAGCAGAAGATGGGGTTGTTACCGTAGCTACAGCCATTGGTTGGGATGGTAAATTAGTCGCTGAACCAGCAGTCCATTTGCGAGGAGTGGTCACAGGAGTTGAACAAACTTTACTACAACAATTGATATCCAGAACTTTAGAGCGACTATTGAGCGATCGCTGGAGTCACTATAGTACAATAGTTGATAATGTACCCGAAGTAGATTGGACAGGTCTGCGCGTTGAAATAGAAGGAGCTTTGCAAAGATTGATTAGACGAGAATTGCAGAGTCGTCCTCTAGTTGTTTTCTTGATGCAAACTCCAGAAAAACCATCAGTTATTCGTACCACAAGAAAAAGAAGACGTTCGGCTTCTGCTGCTTCAGTAGCATCTTAAGGCTACAAAAAACCTAACTCAATTAAGTTTAAGAGACTTGATCAAGAATTGAGTTAGGGAAGCAGTTTAATATGATTTCAGTTTTTAAGTAATGCCAAATTAAATAATGTTGGCGACGCATAGAATTTAGGTAGGGGTTTGGCACTGCCAAAACCCTGCATTATCTGTCCTATTCTTAATTCAAATTGCTATAAGACAGGTGTTGTTTAGGGGCTACGGTGAGACTACTTGCGTTGGTGATTCAGCGCGGTCTTTGCGAGAGGGCTGGTGTTTCCCCCATGAGCAACTTTTGTCAGAAGTGTCGAACCCGAAAAGCCATTCGCCTCTACAAGATTTTCTTGGTCTCAGGTATTTTACAAATTCATATAAGGGATAAAGGAGAAAGGTTAAAGACTATTTCCTTTTTAACTTTCTCCGATAGTTTTTTACTCTAAACACAAGTTTTTTACCTCTAAACACAAATATCGAAATTCTGATTAACTAGAGAGAATTTTGATTATCTGAGATAGCTGGTCACTATTAAAAACTTTTTTAAGAGCATTTGCCGCAGCTACAGGCTCTTTGGGAATCGAAATTTGGGCAACTTTTTGGGGAGCAGCGGTTGAAGTCGCAGTTGCAGGGGCAGTGACAGCAAGCTGTTGTAAGTTCTTACTAGGTACAATAGCGTTTACTTTCTTTTGATCTAAGTTATCACCAGCTTGTTTAATGTCTTTAATGACTATTTGGGCAATTGTTTTATAGGGATATTTTCGATTACTGATGGCTTTAGTAGCTATGGTGATAAACTTTTGCCAATTAGCTTGCTCTGGCGCTAATTCGGTTAAACTCTGACAAAGCTGTTGTAATTTTTGACGATTTTCCGAACTATCGACTTGTTTGAATAACTGCAACATTTGCTTGAGAGTTTCCGTAACTTTCTCTGCAATGTTGACCGGCGGCTCTGGCGAGGTTTCCTTCGAGACTTGAGAATTGGCAGGAGAGCCATCTGAGAGTAATGTTTCGAGATAACTTTGCAAAACAGCAAAATTCGATTCAGCTCTTTCTAAAGTTTCAATCGCATCCTCATCGCTAAAATCAGGAGAATTCTCTAGTCGCTCGATTAAATCTTGGAGATGATCGCATCCTGCAAGAAATAAGGATTCTAATTTTTGATCAACGCTCACAGGATTATCTTTAAGAATCTTAAACGAGTCTTCCAATCGATGGGCTGTTTTTTGAATACTGGAATAGCCTAACATTGCCGCACCGCCTTTAACGGAATGAGCAGCCCGAAACATTTCGTTAACCATTTCGGCATCTTGAGCTGATGTCGATAGGTTTAATATTCCCTGTTCTAAAGTTTGCAAATGCTCTTTGGCTTCTTCTATGAAATAGCCTAAAATCCGCTGCTGACTCGCTGTATCCAAAGCTAAATCCCCCCTAATATCAATTACACATATTAAAAATATAATGTCAACACAAGTTTATCCCAGACTATTCAAATTCGGTACTTGGTTTTTACTGAGATTTGATGTTTGATCTCTTTTAAGCCAAAAAGCCTGAATCCCGATTTGTTTAGCACCCTGATAATCTTCGATGAAACTATCACCAATATACCAAGCTTGTTCAGGTTGGCAACTATGTTTTGCTAAAGCTGTAGTAAAAATTTTTGGCTCTGGTTTGGCAGCCCCTACTTCCGAAGATATAGTAATGCTACTAAAATAGTTTTCTAGGTTCAGTAATTTCAACAGTTTATAGATACGAGTATCAAAATTCGAGATAATTCCCAAAGGAATTTGTTTTTGCTGCCAATTTTCTAAAACATCGATAACTTCTGGATAAATAAACCAGGGTTTTTCAGTAGCAAAATATACATAGAGTTCCTTAAAAAAAGCATCAAAATCAGTGAAATCATCTATAGCTTTTGCTTCTTTAAAAGTAGCAATAGAAATTTTTTTCCACCAATTAAATTCTTGCTGAATAATGGTGGGGTGCTCACTGTTACCAAAAGCTAGAGGCTCCGCTGTGCCGAAACTTTGGTAAAAAGCTCGATCTATTTCTTGAGGTGCTACTTCTACTCCATAGTTTAGCGCGATCGCGGCATAAATTTCTCCTACACTACCTTTGACGCCAACAAGAGTTCCGACTGCATCAAAAAATATAACTTTTGGTAAAGATTTGTTCATAAAGATGTTGAGGATTTTCTTTCCTGGTTTTCAAAAGGACTTCACCTTGAAGACTGAAGGCTAAGATCAGAAGGTTTGACTCTGAGAAAATAATTATGGTAAAATTTACTATAATTTAAATAAACTAGAATTTATGTCGTATATGTTATCAGAAAACAGACTTATTATTACACCAGGAGATTATGCTTTATTGACAGATCTCTATGAGTTAACGATGGCGGCTTGCTACGCAGGGGAAGGAATAGCAGACAAGCCAGCAAGCTTTGAACTTTTTGCTCGTAAGCTGCCAGAGAACTTTGGCTATTTAATCGCGATGGGATTAGAGCAAGTCATAGAATATTTAGAAAATTTACAATTCACTGCCCAACATCTAGAAGAATTACAAAAAACAGGAATTTTTGACCATGCTCCTGATAAATTCTGGTCTTTATTAGAATCAAGAGGATTTACGGGCGATGTTTACGCAGTACCAGAAGGGACAGCAATTTTTGCTAATGAGCCCATGGTGAGAATTGAAGCACCTTTATGGCAAGCCCAAATAGTCGAAACCTATTTATTAAATACGATCAATTACCAAACTGCGATCGCGACTAGAGCAGCCAGAATCAGAGATATTGCTGGTAAACAAGCAAAATTATTAGAATTTGGCACTAGAAGAGCATTTAGTCCCCAAGGAGCAATCTGGGCCAGCAGAGCAGCTTTAGCTGCGGGTTTCGATAGCACTTCTAATGTTTTAGCAGCTTTACAGTTAGGGCAAAAACCGACCGGCACAATGGCTCATGCCTTAGTGATGGCATTTAAAGCCTTGTCGGGAAGTGAAGACGACGCTTTTGATGCTTTCGCACGTTATTTTCCCTTTGCTACCTTGTTAATTGATACTTATGATACTGTTGAAGCCGCAGAAAGATTAAGTAAACAGGTGCAAGCAGGGGACAGAACTGTAACAGGTGTCAGGCTCGATTCTGGAGATTTAGCCCCATTATCCCAAAAAGTGCGATCGCTTTTACCCAATATAGAAATTTTTGCCAGTGGAGATCTAGATGAATGGGAAATTGCTCGCTTACAAGATGCCAATGCTGCGATAGATGGCTATGGCGTGGGCACAAAATTAGTTTCCGGCAATCCTGTTAATGGGGTTTATAAGTTAGTAGAAATTGATGGTATACCCACGAAGAAAAAGTCAAGGAGCAAGGAAACTTATCCAGGAAGAAAACAAATTTTTCGTACCATAAATAACAATTTAATAGAGCAAGACAGATTAGGTTTAGCAACAGAAAATGCTCAACAAGGAGAACAAGGTTTGTTGCAATTATTTATGAAACAAGGTCGCAGAGTTTCTTCTCCAGAAACCATAGATGTTATTCGTCAACGTACAGCTGATTCTGTCGCTAGCTTACCATCAGAAATTAGGAAACTAAATCCAACAAAACCACTAAAACCACTGATTAGTCACAAGCTATCCTCAATTAATTGGTAGAAAAATATTTAAGGAACAAAGAAGATTTCTAACCTCTAACCCCCTGAAAAATAAGTAATGAGTAATGAGTAATTAGTAAT
The DNA here is from genome assembly GCA_030065615.1 of Xenococcus sp. MO_188.B8. Classification (GTDB taxonomy): domain Bacteria; phylum Cyanobacteriota; class Cyanobacteriia; order Cyanobacteriales; family Xenococcaceae; genus Xenococcus. The sequence goes on from JASJDR010000069.1 coordinate 24,895, forward strand.
GAGGGATGGTTCACTTTTGACTTTTGACTCTTGGATTTTGACTTTTGACTTATCCCCAACCCCCAACCCCTAACACCTAATACCTAATTACCAATGAACAAGATAGCATTATTCGGAACAAGCGCTGATCCTCCTACGGCAGGACATCAAACAATATTAAAATGGTTGTCAGAACATTATGATCTCGTTATCGTCTGGGCATCAGATAATCCTTTTAAAGAACATCATACAAGTCTAGAAAATCGGAGTAAAATGTTGCACTTGACCATTGAGGAAATTGATTCTGCTCAGGATAATATTAGTTTATGTCAAGAATTAAGCGATCGCCGTAGTTTATTGACAATTCAAAAAGCCCGTAATATTTGGCAAGATGGAGAATTTACTTTTGTAATTGGGTCTGATTTAGTTTCTCAAATCAGTAGTTGGTATCACATCGAAGAATTACTTTCACAGGTCAAAATTTTGGTTGTTCCCAGACCAGGATATGGGATGCTCGAATCCGATTTAGATGCTTTAAAAAATCTTGGAGGAAACTTTTCTATTGCCACACTTAATGCACCAGAAGCATCTTCTACCGCTTATCGTTTGCAAGGAGATCACACAGTCTTAACTCCCGCAGTGGCAGCCTATATTAATCAACAAAATCTCTATGAAAAAAACTCAGAATTGGCAAATCCAAATCTAGAAGCCACAATTGGTTAAATACACGACTTGATTGAATTCAGGTAATAGAGGAGTTGAAGGAGATGGGTGGGGAAATGACCTATTGCCTATTACTGATTGCCTTGACTCACTATTTTTTTATTTCATTTTATCTAGCTAATTAATATCTCAATTAATGAAATCAAATTCTGCAAGTAATTCACAATCTATTGCTGTTAAAGAAAAATCTTTAGCAGATTTTAAAGTCGGTGTAGATAACGTTATCTTTTCTGTTGACAGCCAATACAATCGATTATTAGTTTTACTGCGTAAAAGAAAACAAGAACCTTTTAATAATTGTTGGAGTTTACCTGGAACTTTAGTTCGTCAAGGAGAATCGCTACAAGATGCTGCTTATCGAACCTTAGCGGAAAAAATCAGAGTTAATAATTTATATTTAGAGCAATTATATACTTTTGGCAATCCAGGAAGAGACCCCCGAGAAGCACCAGAAAGTTTTGGGGTGAGATATTTATCGGTGAGTTATTTTGCTTTAGTCAGATATGAAGAAGCCGAAATCATCGCACAACCGACGGGTAATCTTGCTTGGTATCAAGTTCCAGAAGTCCCCCAATTAGCCTTCGATCATAATGAGATTTTAGAATATGGCTATCGTCGTTTACGCAATAAATTGGAATATAGCCCCATAGCTTTTGATGTCCTACCAGAAAGATTTACCCTCAATGATCTATATCAACTATATTGCACTATCTTGGGCGAAAACTTTTCCGATTATTCTAATTTTCGCTCGCGACTTTTAAAGTTAGGGTTTTTATCCGATACGGGAGTCAAAGTAAGCCGTGGTGCGGGTCGTCCTGCTAGTTTATACTGTTTTGATGCGATCGCATTTGCTCCTTTTAAAGATAAACCATTAGTATTTATTTAAATAGCTTTAAACTTTGAGCATAAGTTTAATTCCGAACCTGTGCGAGTAAAAAAGCTATTATCCGGTAATGCCGGGCGGGAATGGGTGGAATTACACTTGATCTTATGTCTGAAGTAGATAAATCTGGGAAAATACTCCTCCTTACCCCGTCACTGCTTATAGCTTCTGGCCAATGGTTAAGTGATTTTTAATTATAAACTAGCTTAGATTGGTTGACACTAATGCCCGATCCGCGTCAAGATATAAAAAAGGTAAACCTTTGTAAAGGTTGTTAATGAATCTAGAATTACTCTCATTAGATAATACTCAAGAAATTGCTCGCCAGTACGGTTACTGGGCGGTTTTCCTCGGGATTGCTTTAGAAAATACAGGCATTCCCATACCAGGAGAAACCATTACTATAGTAGGTGGTTTCCTCGCTGGCAGTAAAGAATTAAGTTTTTGGGGCGTTTTACTAAGTGCGATCGCTGGTGCTATCATTGGTGATAACTTTGGCTATTGGATTGGTAAAATTGGCGGCTGGCAGTTTTTAATTCAAATTAGTAAGATATTCCGAATCTCTGAGGAAAAATTAGAGTTAGCACGGGATAAGTATAGTAAAAATGCAGCTCAAGCCGTATTTTGGGGTCGTTTTGTTACTTTATTGCGGATCTTTGCTGGTCCCTTGGCGGGAATTACGAGAATGCCCTACAGAAAGTTCTTGATCTATAACTTTGGTGGGGCGACAGTTTGGGCTTTGACCATTGTTAGTTTGTCCTATTTTCTAGGACAAATTTTATCTTTAGAGCAAATTGTGAGTTGGATCACACAAGCTGGAATTTTGATATTAATCGTTGTTGTTATCTTGCTTTGTATTCCTGTTATTTTTAATTACAGTCGCCAAAAATTAATCGCCAAAGAATAGTGTTCATACAAGTACATGAAGGAAAAAATATCTGCTTTAGGATTAGATGTTGGAAGAAAGCGCGTTGGAGTAGCAGGATGTGATGGGACTGGATTAATTGCCACAGGAATTACCACTATTAATCGCAGTTCTTGGATAGAAGATATCAAACAGTTGCATGCAATTGTTGAAGAAAGAGAAGTCAAAATTTTAGTTATTGGATTACCCTATTCCATGAGTGGCAATTTGGGATTTCAAGCTAAGCAGGTACAAAAGTTTGCCAAGAAAATTTCTCAGGCTTTGCAGTTACCCATTGAATATGTGGATGAGAGATTGACCTCCCATGAAGCAACAAATCAACTCAAAGCTCAAAAACGTTTTTCAACCTACAATAAAGGACTGATAGATCGTCAAGCAGCGGCAATTATTTTACAAAGATGGCTTGATGAAAAACGGCAACTGAGGAACAAGGAAGGTAATAGTTAAAATCCAACGAGTTACTAGTGCCGCTGCGCGGAAATCCTAAAGGATACCGCTCCGCATATCAAAAGTCAAAAGTCAAAAGCGCCGAGACCCCGCGTCGGCGTAAGACGCAAGGGAACGCTCGGCAAGACAGTCAAAAGTTTTTCATAGTAAAGGTTTCAAGCTTTTCTAATGGTTGTTGTATTTACGCC
>JASJDR010000281.1 GCA_030065615.1 Xenococcus sp. MO_188.B8
AGTGAAACTATGATTTATATCGTCATGATAAATCTTATGTTAAGACGTTTAACTTACAGTTCTCCAACCCCAGTGTCTACCTAGTTATCAATTATCAAACACGCTCTCTCAATCCTTGGTCTCAAAACTCTAGTTTTCACTTCACGGACGCGGTTTAAATTGAAGTAAAGTAGAGGAAAACTGCTATATACTTCCAAAATGGAACTGATTAAAATTTTATTTAGTGATCAATTTCGTGCTTTAGCTATCAAAGAGATTATCCAATTATTAAGAGACAAAAAAATAATCTTTTTACTAATATTTCCCACAGTTCTGCGAGTTTTACTATATGGACTAGCTTTAAATCCAGATGTCAGTAATCTTAAGTTAGGAATTCTTGATTATGCCAATACTTATCAAAGTCAAGTATTAGTATCTACTCTGACAGAAAATAATATTTTTACCGCCGAACAATATTTTTTTAATAACCAAAAATTAACAGAAGAAATTAAACTTGGTAAATTAAATTTAGGGTTAGTTATTCCGCCTGATTTTCAGCAAAATTTGTCCCAAGATAAACCAATTGAGGTTGAGGTTTTAGTTGATGGTGTAGACGCGAATCAAGCAGTGATTGCTCAAGGATATCTTAAGAAACTAATTCGTCAATATACTAATCAATTAGAACCAAATCAACCACCTCCTTTAATTACCCCACAAATCACTTTTCTTTATAATCCAGATTTAAAAAGTAGTTGGTTTTTTGTGCCAGGAGTTTTTGGCTTGGTATTAGCTGTCATCACTTCCCTGATTTCTTCCGCTACGATCATCCGAGAAAAGGACAAAGGAACTTTAGAACAATTATTAATGACTCCAGCTAGAGAATGGGAAATTCTGTTAGCAAAAATTATTCCTTTATTTATCTTATTAATGGGAGATTTGATCCTAATTTTAGTTTTAGCTGTGCTTCTTTTTAAACTCCCTTTTCGTGGAAATTTATTGCTTTTTTGGGGATTGTCAGCAGTTTATATTCTGGTAAATATTGCGATCGGAACTATGTTAGCAACAGTTTCTCGTACTCAACAACAAGCTTATATCACATCTTTTTTCGTTAGCTTACCCTTAACTTTATTGTCTGGTGTGATTAGTCCCATTGAAAGTATGCCAGTTTTCTTCCAATATGTATCTCTATTTAATCCTGTGCGTCATTATGCCACAATCATCCGCGGAATTTTGCTTAAAGGTGTTGGGTTAGAAGTGCTTTGGACAAATGCGATCGCTCTTATAATCTTGGCTACTATACTCTTGTCTATTAGTATCAGCAAGTTTCGCCGTCAGTTAAACTAAGAAGCTAGCATAGATAATTTATGTTGCTTTTTTTTAATTCTTTAGATACTCAAGTCAGTAAAATTCTTATCTAAATATTATTTATTTATATTACTAAATTAATGTATGAGTTTAGTTATCTTATTGTAATTTTACACTCTAAAATACTCCAACCTCTCCCTAACCCTCTCCTATTAGGAGAGGGAATAAAAGATCGTGATTGCTATAATATTTTTCTGCCAACTAAAGCTTCTCTCACTTCTAACATTGCTGAATAAGTCGGTAAAATATGCAATGTTTCTTCTTTTTTAGTTAACTCTAAAGAAGTCGCGATCGCATCGCCTAAATCTTCCTGAATAATCAATTCAAAATTGGTATTTTTAGATTCAAGTTTATCGTAGCTATATTGTAAACGTAATGCCATATCATAAACGCGATCGCCACTTACGATTAACTTCCCGCCTGTCGCAACTAATTGTTCGGTATCGACATCCCAAATCCAGGAGACATCAGTGCCATCGGGAATGCGATCGTTAAGAACCAATAAAGTTACCGCCGATTCTTTAGTTTTATTAATATTGTTAACGGCTCTAATAGTTTCGTTCATCCCGACAGGATTTTTAGATAATAAAATGCGAACTTGTTTATGATCAATAGTTAACTCTTCAGCTCTACCAAAAGCAGCTTTGAAATCGCTAATAGTGTTAAAAATATCTTCAATAGTAATGCCAATTTCTTGAGCTAATAATCCTGCTGCGATCGTATTATATTTATTGTAAACCCCAATTAAGATCTGTCCCCACTCTTTACTATCAAAAGCTGTCTTATTTTTCGCAAAACCACAATTAGGACATTTATAATCTCCTAAATGGGATAAATAAACTCCTTGATAATCTAATAAATTGCCACAACTAGGACAATAAATTGAATCAACCGCATGGGGAATTGCTTCTAAATATAAATCTGGTTCACTGAGACCGAAAAACAGGACTTTTTGCGTTAATTTTTGTCCTAAATGATTTAACGTTGGATCGTCAGCATTGAGAATAATTATAGTGTCGGTTGGTAAGGTTGCGATCGCTTTTTGCCATCTTTGAGCAATAGTATCTACTTCACCATATCTATCTAATTGATCGCGGAATAAATTCAAACCTAAAATATATTTTGGCTGACAATCTTTTAAAACTAAAGGTAAGACATTTTCGTCAACTTCTAGAATGGCGTAATCAACATTCAACTTACCTGTAATATCGGTATCAACCAGTAGAGCGGTAATCAAACCATTAATTAAATTAGCGCCACTAGAATTATGAGTAACCTGATAGCCTTGGTCTTCTAAAATAGTTCTTAAGAGTAAAGAAGTAGTAGTTTTACCATTGGTTCCGACAATGAGGATTACCCCTTGCTTAACTTGCTCAAAAAGTAAAGGAAGTAAACGAGAATGTAGCCGACGGGAAATTTCTCCTGGTAACACTGAAGCAGCACCCAATCGTAGCATTTTTACCATTCCTGTAACAGTTTTTGCTACTCCTACCGCCAAACCTAAACGAATTCGATCTACCAGTTGCATCACAGTATCCTTGGACTTGGGATTAATTCGGCTTCAGTCTATCACTAGAAGAAAGCTATTAGCCATTAGATATTAGTTGATCGGTTACGAAAAACTAACTCTTTCACAGAATCCTCAGAATTCTCTTCTAATATAGAAATAGAGAGCATATTACAACAAAATCCCAAAACCTTAAAACAATAAACGGCCTTTTCGGTCAAAGGTGATCTGTCCATACTTCTTAACTCTGACCTTTGACCTTTTCCCCAATCCCTCACCACAGGAGGTACTATGCATTCTGCAATTCCTCGTTTATTTCCCCGTCTTAACCAAAAGCAACTCGAAACCAGCTTATTGCTGCCGCTGCGAAATGTTGTCTTGTTGCCTGGTGTGACATTACCAGTAGTGGCGGGAAGAAAGCATTCGGTAGCAGTCGTTGAATCCACTATGCTGACAGAAGAGAAACAGCTAATCGTGGCAGCGATTCGTCCCGAAGCTCAAAAACGCTTAGAAAGATCAGAAAAAGCAGAGATTGAAAGTCTCAGTGAAATTTATCCTGTGTCAAGTTTGGCGGTGATTCATAAAATGAGTCGTCTTCCTATGGGTCCGATTCAATTGATTGTTGAAGGTTTAGAACGGGTTGAAATCACTGAATTATGCCAGAGCGATCCTACTTATCAGGTGAAATTTGCTAGACTGCCCCAAGTCAGCAAAAAAGCAGCTCTAGAGCAGGGAATCCAGGAGCAAACTTTGGTTGCGCTCTCTAATGCTATTGAATCATTATGGACAGAAGCAGCCGAAATCAATCCCAAATTTCCTGAAGAATTATTAGCTATTCTCTTAAATAGTTCAGAACCAGCTCAGCTTGCTTACCAATCCTCAGTACTAATCCAACACGACGTCTCAACCATGCAGGCGATTTTAGAGGAAGAAAATCTTGAACAACTGCTGCGTAAAATTTTGAAAGATTTGCACCAAGAAATTGAAGTGCAAAAGCTACAAGGAAAAATTCTCGGGGCGACTAAAAAAGAACTCGATCAACAACATAAAGAGTTTTTCCTAAGGCAACAACTGAAGCAAATCCAAGAAGAACTGGGCGATACTGACCCCGATAAACAAGAAATTGCCGAATTGCGATCGCGTTTAGCAGAGATCAAATTACCGGAAACAGTAGATAAACAAGTTAAACGGGAATTAAGTCGCCTAGAACGAGTTACTAGTGCCTCCGCAGAAGGAGGCGTGATTCGTACCTATCTTGACTGGCTGTTAGAAATGCCTTGGACTCGCAAGGTCGAAGATAATCTTGACTTAGATAATGCCCGAACAATTTTAGATGAAGATCATTATGGCTTAGAAAAGATCAAAGAACGAATTATCGAACATTTAGCTACTTTTAAGCTCAAAAAACAGGCTCAACAACAGTTATCCGCATCCTCATCGGATAGCAAAACCAGCAAATCTTACACCGTTGGGACAGTAATTTGTTTCGCCGGGCCTCCAGGAGTTGGTAAAACTAGTTTAGGTCAGTCGATCGCCCGTAGTCTGGGTAGACCATTCGAACGGATTAGCTTGGGAGGCTTACGGGATGAAGCCGAACTGCGAGGTCATCGTCGCACCTATATCGGAGCTATGCCTGGTCGCATCGTCCAAGCTTTACATCGTGCGGAAGTCATTAACCCCGTGATCATGCTAGATGAGCTGGATAAAGTAGGTATGGATTATCGAGGAGATCCGGCTTCTGTCTTGTTAGAAATCCTCGATCCACAGCAAAATCATAGTTTCCGTGACCTCTATTTAGATTTAGATTTCGATCTTTCCCAAGTACTGTTTATTGGTACAGCTAATGATTTATCCCATGTACCGGCTCCTTTATTAGATCGCCTAGAAATTATCGAACTGTCGGGCTATTCCGAACGAGAAAAAATGGAAATTGCCCAGAGATATTTGCTCCCGCGCCAAATTACCAAAGCAGGGTTACCAGACAATGCCGTACAACTGCCAGAATCAACGCTGCGTCTGGTGATCGAATATTATACTTCCGAATCAGGGGTCAGAAAATTAGAACAACAATTAGGTAGTCTCTGTCGGAAAATCGCGGTGCGCTATGCCCAAGGTGACACCGAAGCCAGAGTAATCGAACCGGGCGAAGTTGAACAATTACTAGGTACCAAACAATTTCTCAAAGAAAAAATCCGACAAGAAAGTAAACCAGGAGTGGCAACTGGTCTGGCTTGGACTTTACAAGGAGGCGAAATTCTCTTTGTCGAAGCGGTCTTGTTACCCCAAGGTGAAAACCTTACTCTGACAGGTCAACTAGGAGATGTGATGCAGGAATCAGCAGAGATTGCCCGTTCCTATGTTTGGTCTCAAGCCGAGACCTTAGGTATCGAGTTAAGTGCTTTTAAAAAAAATGGTTTACACCTCCATGTGCCTGCAGGCGGTATTCCCAAAGATGGCCCTTCTGCTGGTGTAACTATGGTAACTGCGATCGCGTCTTTGTTAATTAATAAGCCTGTCCGTACTGACACTGCCATGACTGGAGAGGTTAATCTCAGTGGAGAAGTCTTACCCATTGGTGGTCTGAGGGAAAAGATTTTAGCTGCTAACCGAGTAGGGATTAAGCGAGTACTAATTCCTCAGCAAAATAAAAAGGATTTGGTCGATATTCCTGAAGATGTTTTAGGTCAAATTGAAGTGATATTCTGCGATCGCATCGAGCAAGTATTAGCTAATGCTTTAGCGTAAATAATGTTAGTCTCAATAGTACTTAGCATTGTCAAAATTTAGCACGACGTAACCAATAGGGAAAATTAGGCCAGCGAGTCTCACTGTGGTAAAATTGCGATCGCATAGCTGCATAATGAGAGTAAGCCGAATACATTTGGTCAGCATAGGAATCTAAAGCTTGGCGGTCACCATTAAGCTGGGCAGAAATGACTTGAGCTGCGTCACGACCGCTCACCATAGCCATAGTCAGACCATGGGAGGAAAGAGGATCATAACTCATCGCGGCATCACCAACCGCTAACCAATCCTCACCGTAGAAGTTTTGCAGTCTACTACTATTGGCAGCTACTAAGAGCGGTTGTTCATCGGGGAAAGAATAGCGATCATGAATCCGTTCGGCAGTAAAATAAGTTTTGTCTAATAATTTATACCAGCCTGATTTTTGAAGAATTTCCGGCCGTTGATGTAAGTCAAGATCGGTCATAAAAGCAGTTACCAGACAACCATTGGGGAGCAGAGCAGAATACCACCAACCGTCAGGCACAGCTTCGACTAAACTGCTGGTATCTTCTAAGGGTAAATGCTTAGCAGTAAGGAAAGTTACCAGAGCTACCTGGCGATCATCATGCAATCTTTTGATACCTTGACGTCTGGCCCAATAATGATTGCGTCCACTGGCATCAACTATAAACTTGGCGCTGATTGTTGTTGTGCCTTGATCTATTTGTATTTGCCATTTACCCTTAACTTTGTCTAGATTGACTATTGACGAGTTGTTTATTCGCTCTACACCCAGTTCAATTGCTCGTTCCATCAATCTTTGCTCAAACAAGCAACGGTCAATGTGCCAGGCATGACCCAAAGGATGATTAATAAAATCATAGTAATCAAGTTGTGGTTTGCCCCAGCTAGACTTATTGCCATAGCAGGGCAAATGACCATCTGCAATAAAAGTATCCCAAACACCTAATTTTTTCAGGATTGGATTAGCAAAGGGGGACAGACTTTCACCAATTTTTTGTTTGACTTTTTCTTCTCGGGTTAGCAAGAGAACACTATAGCCTAATTGGGAGAGAAAAATTGCCGTTGTCGTTCCCGCCGATCCTCCGCCGATAATCAATATGTCAACAGAATGCAACATTTTCAACGATGGGTTGGTGGCTCTGGTGAACGATTATGAAGCACTGTATCATTTTCATCTACAGGTTTAATATCGTGGCGACCTGTTTCCACCCAGACCTTTTTGGGAAATAAAGTCGGGTCTCCTGGTAATAGTTTTCGTACCACAATACCTATATCGTGCCATTTGTGAATGAAAATTTTCCTGCCATTAGTTTTAGGGGGATAACTAATTAGTTTAGGAGGATAGCTACTAGTATAAATGATGTCTCTGAGCCACTTGAGCCGCTTTCTCAGGCTAAAGGCTTTTTCCTTCTCTTCTGCTGTTGAATCAGAAGAGGCGAGAATCTGGTAATCCTCTTCTGTCATGACATCATTAGGTACGCGAGCAGGCCAAAAAGTAGGTAGATATTCACCAGTTAAAGTATTGTAAGCCGAAAGACAGCTTGAGGTATCAGTTTGCCAAGGACATGCCATCCAACGGGTAATATCTCCAGGGGCACTGCCGTCGAGGGGACCTTCTGGGGCTAAAGCAATAGAAGAAGTTAGCTGATCGCCCCAATTATCATCGTTTTCAGTACGTCTTTTAATTCGGAATGGCTCTTGGTACATAATCTTCTGTCGCATAGGCCAAGTGAATTCACAACCAGGATGAAAAGGTCCTCCAGTAGTTTCTTCGAGGGCAGCAAAGGTGAGATTATGAGCACGCTCACTAGCAGACATCTGTTCCCAAGATTTTGCTTTAGGCGCTTCGCCTACTACAAATTCACCTCTAGCCCATTTTTTTAAACAATCGTATTGAAAAGGTAAAATTGCCATCCACTCCCGAGGATCTTGGCTTTGTAGATTAAAACTCACAGCATCACCATAAACTGGAAGTATGTCGTTACCTTCCATGACTTTATAATCTGGATTACGAAATCGAGCAAAAACTGCCTGTCGTAAGGGGCGATTGGCATCGCTGGAGTCACTGAGTCTTTTAACCAGTTCTGGATAAGTATAATCACTTGTGCTACCCCAACCAAAGTCACGAGCCAGACCAGCATTGACCCATTGATTGAGATTGAGACGTTCTAGGATTGGATAAATATGCTCGTAGAAGGAAACTGTTTTAGGCTTATATTTACGCGGCTTTAAGTGGATCGCAACTTGGTAAAGTAAGTCATAACCTGTGACAAATGCTTGAATGCCAGGAGCATAATTGGGAGGGCCTACAATGACCCAAGCGCCTTTGGCTTGGAAAAATTGACCATTAATTGTGATGCTAGCATCTACTGGGCCATCAGCAGTATCGTCATGCCAGCCAGGATTATTGCCAAATCCCACTACTGGTGCATTGGGCGGATGGGATTCTGTTTTGCCCCTCCCACCTAAAAAAATCAGGTTGCCTTGCTCATCGGTTCTCAGCTCACCTAGGTAAACAGGTTTACTAAAAAATGTCCCAGTATTAAAAGCATATTGAGGTTTTTTGCCATCATGATTTTCGTTACAACCACCGATCACTCGTTGTCCTGGATCGATAACTAGTTGAGTACGTTGGGAGTCTTTGATGTCTGGATTCCGGCGAATACTGGCAATAGCAGAAACTCCATCTATTTCTCCTTTAGAGGCGGGAATGTCGAAAGCTTGATCGAAGCGATACCAAGCGGCTTTTTTGTTGGCAACATGAACTTTCCAGGAGATCTTACCATCATCAGCATCTTCGGCAGTAATTTCTCGAATTACTTCTCCCTTTTCGTTTAACCCAAAGAGTCGGAATTTTGCTGCTTGGCGCTTAATCCGCCCTTGGTTATCTCTGAAATTACCAGAGTCTTCTGGATGTGCTCCAGGGATTTCTGGACCGAAAAAATATTCATCAGGACTATTGCCAACTCGCGCAATGCCAATGGCAGGATAAATGGCAACACTTGCTATTTGCTTTAAATCGCTCATTATTTTAATTCCCCATTATTTGTTAATTATTATTAGCTGTGCTAACCATAGCGAATAACATTTTTGAGAATTCTTAATATTATCTCTTCCTTAAATAATTATTTCTTCTAGAATTTTTGTTGTTTCTAGATGCAGTTTTTTAAGGAAATAATTACTGAATTATGATTTGTCTACGAGTCTTATTCCTTTTGGGATTCTTCATTATCGCTATTAGTCTTGACCCTTTGAGGTCTTAACGGTTAGAGTTGTGCTGTGCTTAGGGACTTGCGCGTAAATAAATTACCGAGTAATCTAATTTAAAGAATCTGCTGATAAGCAGAAGATATCTGTATAATGTGCTCGTTGACTCTCAATGCTAACAGAAAAAATCAAAT
>JASJDR010000282.1 GCA_030065615.1 Xenococcus sp. MO_188.B8
AGTAAATAGTATATAAGTTCTGTGTCCATGTAAGGGGTTGCTCTATCGCTGCGATCGCATTACAATTTAGATCATAGGTGCGATCGCTCAAAACACGCTTCAGTTAAGCTTCAGAGTAAGTTGTACCCAGTAACGGGTAGTTCAAAAATGGCTACAACTACCTTTAGGAAAGGCTTTCAGCGATTTTTCTATGGGGAAGTTCAGTTATAACGGGGTTGCAAGACATAATCTCAACCTGACAAGATAAAAGCGTCGAGTTTAACGGGTTTTCAATTGGAATAAACAGTTATCTGGCTTCTAGCCTTAAATTGTCACGAATGCCCTTAACCGAGCAGTATTGACTTATATACATGACTACTATTTTAGCTTAGTTCCCTTCTTGCCGTCTATTAAGAAATATTACAACTTACATGGGTACAGCGTCAGAGCCTAATCGCTGTATCCCTTCATAGATAAGGCTTTTAGAGCTTTATAGTGGGTTTGTGTGGGGGAAGTTCAGATATACTAGCCCATCAACGGATAATTTACAGGTGGCTTTGTTTGGGAACGCTCTATACAATCTCTCAATTTCTCCCCATGTAATTTAATATGAGGTTCAACAAGTACCTTGCTATGTCTCCCAGGAACGATGTGAATTTCTAATTCTCCCTTTACAAGTTTCCCCCAACCCCATTGAGAATCGTTATAATACCCTTCGGGGGGTCTTAAATCTCCTTGGGTTTGAAAAAGTGTTACGTTGCCAGAATATGGTTTTGGTACGTAATTCTTATAGGCATTGTTGTGAATTTGACCAACAACCAAACGACGAGTCTTATAATCTATAGCTTCACTAGTAGATTGAGAAGATTTTAGATATATCTTGTTACTTTTTTCCAGTGATTTTTTTCTTCGATTTTGATTCTTAATTTGTTTAATTTTTCCCTGATATTTTTTAATCACATAGTCAGGTCCTTCTTTAAATAAATTAAGGATATGATCTGAAAATCTTTTTAGGACTGGAATACGCATTATTCCATTAGGAGTCAATGTATTAAATAACACTAAAAGTCCAATTTCATCATCTTGTTCATAGAGTTGTTGAGCTATCTCATAGGCAATTAAACCTCCAAGGCATAGACCTCCTAAAAAATAAGGTCCTTCAGGCTGTACGGCACGAATCTCTTTAAGATATAGAGTAGCCATTTCTTCAATAGTAGGAGGACAAGTGGTTTCTCCGTATAAACCTAGAGAGTCTATTCCATAAAAAGGTTGGTCAGAACCCATATATCTTGATAAATTGCGGAACTGAATCATCCCACCCCCTCCTCCTGCATGAATAAAAAACCAAGGTGGTTTAGAAAATCCTGGTTGAATAGCTACTAGGGGAGACCAGTGTATTGAGTCATTCTCTTGCCCTATAACTTGAGCTAATTCTTCAACAGTTGGGGCGGCCAACAATGTTGTTAAGGGAATCTTTTGTTGATAAGCTTTCTCTATTTCACTGAACAAGCGAACGGATAACAAGGAATGTCCCCCCAGGTGGAAGAAATTATCTTTGATCCCAATGGGCTGGAGGTCTAAAACTTTTTCCCAAATCTTAGTCAGTTGGAGTTCCAATTCATCTCGCGGAGCAACAAAGTTAACTTCAAGAGTTCTGTAAGATTGATCCAATGCAGGGAGTGATCGCCTATCTACTTTGCCATTAGATGTCAGTGGCAAAGTCTCTAGCAGCATAAAAACCGAGGGAATCATATAATCGGGCAACTGCTTTTTGAGGAAATTCCGTAGCTCGGTCACTAGTTGCTCTGCTGCTGGCTGTTTATAGGTTTCATTCCCAATTGGAGACCATGATTCTGTCTGCTCATTGTTTGTCGCTTCAGACTGCTGGGATAAATAAGCAGGAACAACATAGGAAACCAAGCGCTTATTGTCAGGGATATCCTCCCTAACCACGACGACAGCCTGCTTAATGGCAGGATGTTGGCTAAGTACTGCTTCAATTTCTCCAAGTTCGACGCGGTAGCTGCCAATCTTTACTCGATTGTCAAGACGACCGAGCAGTTCAATGTTACCATCGGGAAGGTAACGGGCTAAGTCTCCGGTTTTATAAAGACGACTGAATTTTGAATTCTCAAAGGGATTGGGGATAAACTTCTGTGCTGTTAATTCTGGGCGGTTTAAATATCCTTTTGCTAGTAAAGAGCAACTAGTGTGCAGTTCCCCTACCTCCCCGGTAGGGACAGGTTGCAATTGCTCGTCCAAGATATAAATTGGGATTTTGGAAATGGGGCGACCGAGGGAAAATCTGCGCGGCGCCCCTCCCGGTTGACAGTGCCAGTTGGTCGCCAAAAAGTCTTCTTCAGACCCGTAGACATCGTGTAATTCGCACTCCCGCAGTCGCTCAAAGAAGCGCTCTTTGAGGGCAAATGGCAGCATTTCTCCAGTAGAAAAAACTAGTCTAAGACTACTGCAAGTTTCTAAACCTTGCTCTTCCAGAAAAATCCGCAGTAGGGAGGGGATAAAATAAACTATGGTAATCTGCTCCTGGGCGATTAGCTTCACCAAATAAGCCGGATCTCGATGTCCGTCTGGTTTAGCCAAGACTATCTGAGCTCCGGTCATCAGAGGCCAGAATATCTCCCAGGTAAATACACTGAAACATATGGGTACTTTCTGTAGCACACGATCACGAGAATCGATTGGGTAAATTTCCTGTAACCACTGATAACCTAGACCGATGGACTGATGAGTCATCATTACGCCTTTTGGCTTCCCAGTAGACCCGGAGGTATAAGTTACATAAGCTAGGTTCTCAGGTTGAACCTCACTAACAGGGTTGCTTGCCCTTTCTGCGGCAATTTTCTGCCAACCCCTATCCAAGCAGACCAAGTGTCCTTGATACTGCGGGATTCTCGTCACCAATTTCTCCTGAGTCAAAATTACTGGCACTTGTGTATCTGAGAGGATCAAGGCCAAGCGTTCTTGAGGATAGGAAGGGGATAAGGCCACAAATGCACCACCAGCCTTTTGAATCCCCAACAGTCCAACCACCATATCGAGAGAACGCTCGACACAAATGCCCACGAGTATGTCTGGTCCTACACCTAGAGTCCGTAAATAGTGTGCTAACTGGTTAGCTTTACTATTCAGATCTCGGTAGGTTAACTGCTGAGCTTCAAAGACCAATGCCACCGCTTCTGGTGTTCTTTCTACCTGAGTTTCAAATAGCCTATAATGAATGACCATATTCCAACTGTCCAAAAATTTGCTATTAAAATCTAAGTTTACTATGTTTTTTAAATCTAAGATTATCTCTTCATTTGGGGTTTGACAACGGTTAATATTAAAGTTTTGACAATTCTTAACAAACTTGGAAATCGCTGAAATGGCGGAACCTCATTTCAAAATGAAAATTGCTGTCCTATTCTGCAGAAATTAGGGCAAAATAGGAAAAATTTTAGTAAGTTTATGTTAATTTGCATTTGAAGCAATTCTGCCCGAATTTTTAGAATAACCATGACCCTCTCACAACCAGAAAACCAATATCCTCTCTCAAAAGACGAAGCTTTGATTTACGATTGGCGCATTCATAGTATTCGCCAAGCACTAAAGCAAAAAGGAAAAGCCACCGGTACTTTGCAAATCCAAGATTTGCTGGAATTGGGGCATCTAGACCAATACCACTATTTTGGTACCAAAGCTTGCGAGCGCGCTATCAACCGTTTGGCATTAAACCATAACTCGGAAGTTTTGGACATTGGAAGTGGTGTTGGTGGACCGGCTCGATACATTAGCTATCAAACAGGATGTCACATTCAATGTGTGGAATTAAGAAAAGACTTTAACGAAATTGCCCAAGAATTGACCAAAAGAGTGGGACTTGACAAACGGATCCAATATCTCACCGGCAATATTCTCAGTGCCCAAGTCATTGATGCCCTGTCACCAAGCTCATTTGACAGCGTCATTTCTTTTCTCTCCTTTTTACACATTGAGGACCGTGACAAAATACTTGAAATTTGTTTTCGCTCTTTGAAGGAAAATGGCCGTATCTATATTGAAGATTACGTAGCCAATTGCACTCTTACACCAGAAATAAAAACCACGCTAAAAGAAATAGTTCAATCCTCTTATATACCAACCCGTGAAACCTACCGCCATCACCTCGAACGGTCAGGATTTTCTGATATTTGTTTCATTGATTTAACAAGAGGGTGGAAACTTTGGGTAGAAGAACGCTATCAAAAATTCCTCCACTCAAAAGAAGAATCAATCCAAATCTTCGGTGAGGAAATTTATGAACACCGTCGTCAATTTTATCAAACCGTTACCGACTTGTTTCAAAGCGGCAATATTGGTGGCTCTTTGATCACTGCCAAAAAACCCTGTGTTCCTAAAATGAATCAAGTATCTGATACATATTTTTCATCTCTAACATCTGTGTATAGTGAACAATACCATTTCTTTCTCGAAGACGGTTCTCTACTTGCTCTAAGACATTTTCAAACCAGAACAATCGAGCATTACTCTGCCTGGTGGAGCGACACCAAGGGCAACTCTCAGGAACTTCTCAATACGACCGAACACCGATGCTTAAATCAACACATATCTATCCAAAAAAACGAGCAAAAGGGAACTATTTATTTACCAGAAGCCAACCTAGAAATTCAATTCAAAGTCGCCACCCAATTCACTTGGGACGTTCCCTGTGAAAAAAATCATCGTCCCGTCATCCATCAACCAAAACTTCTGTGTACAGTACACACAGGCGCTCGCACTCAAAAAGCCATCGGTTATTGCAAAATTTTTCAGGGAAATTACCCCAAGTTTTGGGGCTACCACTTTGTTCACGCGGTTTTCCCTGATTACGGAATTGTTTGGAGTGCTGATGCTACATTCGGTCAAGAAAAATACAATTATTTCAAGCTCCTTAACACCTCCCAAACAGAAAAACAAATATTGTTACATGGAGAAGATTCTTACCATCGCTCAACAAGTGCCCATGCTCGTATCCAAAACAAAATACACCACTTGAAATTCGACACAAAGGCTTTGGCAACTTGGTCGACCATTCTGCGAAATCAAACATCGACGACGATGGAAAGTAACCTATGCTTGGAATACAGACCCGCCATTCTAGAAATAGACGGCCAAGAAGTTGGCGAAGGAATTTGTTTAAAAGAATCTTGTTTCGGTACAATTGTCTAAACAGCAGCAGGGCAATCGCATTGAATTTTTGAAAGACACTCAGGGTGAACAGTTTGGCGGTGCAGCCGCACTCGCGGAGCGAGACCGCCTACAGATAGCACTCAAAAGTCAAAATCCTTACCAGCTCAGGGGGCTGAAATTTTAATCCGATTGTCCTGTAAACGGCAGCCAAGTCATAGGTGCTGACATAATTTTCACTTTTTGTATAAGTTATTTTTAATTATCAACAATGTTTACTACCGTACTATCTGAAAAAAAAGCAACTTTTGCCTGTTTTCCTGACGACTTATTTGCAGCCATTGAAGAGCTTAAGAAAGACTTAAATGCTGTAATTATCGCTCACTACTACCAAGACCCAGATATTCAGGATATAGCTGACTACATTGGCGATTCTCTCGGTCTTTCACAACAAGCGGCTGCTACTGATGCAGATGTGATTGTCTTCGCAGGAGTTCACTTCATGGCAGAAACGGCTAAGATACTCAATCCCAATAAACTGGTACTCCTACCGGATTTAAACGCTGGTTGCTCCTTAGCAGATAGTTGTCCTCCCCAAGAATTTGCCGCCTTCAAAGCCGCCCATCCAGAGCATATTGTCGTATCATACATTAATTGCACTGCTGCAATTAAAGCGATGAGCGATATTATCTGTACCAGTTCCAATGCCGTCAAAATTGTCAGTCAAATTCCCAAAGAACAGCCGATTATTTTTGCGCCAGATAAAAACTTAGGTCGCTATGTGATGGAGCAAACAGGACGAGATTTAGTATTGTGGGATGGAACTTGTATTGTCCATGAGACTTTTTCAGAAAAAAAGATAGTTCAGCTCAAAATAGAGCATCCCGAAGCCGAGTTGATTGCCCATCCAGAATGCGAACCTTCTGTATTGCGTCACGCTAGCTACATTGGTTCTACCACAGCCTTATTAAAATACTGCCAGGAAAGTCCTAGTCAGGAATTTATAATTGCCACTGAGCCAGGAATTATTCACCAAATGCAAAAGCAAGAACCCCACAAGCACTTCATCCCCGCTCCAGCAATAAATAATTGTGCCTGCAACGAATGCCCTCATATGCGCCTCAATACTTTAGAGAAAGTATATCTAGCAATGAAACATAAAACACCAGAAATTACCATTCCAGAGGAAATTAGGGCGGCTGCTTGGCGACCGATTCAAAAGATGTTGGAATTATCAGCAAATATGGTAAAACAATAGCTAGATAAATATTCTTTTAAGACCGGCTTTCATATGGTACAGAATAGCGTGCAATATCTTAGAAGATACAGTTGTGATTCCCAATCTTATGCAAATATTCCTTTTCAGGAAGACATTTTGGTGGTGGGAAGTGGTGCAGCAGGACTTTATGCAGCCCTTTGTCTCCCAGCTCATTTGCGGATTGGTATAATTACCAAAGACATCATCAAAACAGGTTCTAGCAGTTGGGCACAGGGAGGAATAGCTGCTGCTATTGACCCCTCTGATTCTCCCATGCTGCACTTTGAAGATACCATCCGTGCTGGTGCGAATCTTTGTGACCCAGAAGCAGTAAAGTTTCTAGTGGAAAATGGACCAGCTTCCATTGAGTCGCTGCTAGAGATGGGAGTAACCTTTGACCGTAAAGGAAAAAAGCTAGCAATGACCATAGAAGCAGCTCACTCTCACCCCCGTGTCCTACATTCGGCAGATACCACAGGTAATGCGATTGTAGATACTCTCACGGCAAAAGTATTGGAACGTCCTAATATTAAGGTGCTATCTCAGGCGTTGGCTGTGAGTTTGTGGCTTAATCAGTCAACAGGTCGCTGTCAGGGGATTAGCATTCTTTACCAAGGTCAGATCAGTTGGGTAAGAGCCTCAGCGGTGATTCTAGCAACCGGTGGCGGCGGTCAAGTTTTTGCTCACACAACTAATCCGGCGGTGGGAACAGGAGATGGGGTAGCACTGGCTTGGCGTGCTGGAGCAATTTTGCGAGATTTAGAGTTCTTCCAGTTTCATCCAACGGCTTTAGCAAAAGAGGGAGCGCCCTGTTTTTTGATTAGTGAGGCTGTTAGGGGAGAAGGAGGACATTTAGTTGATCGCAAAGGAGATCGCTTTGCTTTTGCTTATCACCCTGACGGGGAGTTAGCACCCAGAGATGTAGTCACTCGGGCAATTTTTAGTCATCTACAAAAAACAGAGCCAAATGGGGCTAATGTCTATCTGGACTTGCGTTCAATCCCAACAGAGCGAATTAACTATCGCTTTCCCAATATTATTAATGTTTGTCAAAAGTGGGGCATTGATGTCTTCAAGGACCCCATTCCAGTTTCTCCGGCTGCCCATTATTGGATGGGAGGGATTGCCACAGATTTGGGGGCCCGAACCTCGATTCAGGGACTATATGCTATTGGGGAAACAGCCAGTACAGGGGTTCACGGAGCCAATCGCTTAGCGAGTAATTCGTTGTTGGAATGTATTGTCTTTGCAGCTCAACTGTCTCAGATTGCCATTAAGCCTAACTTAGCTGGGGAAAAGTCTCCCTCTGTGATTAAGGAGAAAGGAG
The DNA here is from genome assembly GCA_030065615.1 of Xenococcus sp. MO_188.B8. Taxonomy (GTDB): domain Bacteria; phylum Cyanobacteriota; class Cyanobacteriia; order Cyanobacteriales; family Xenococcaceae; genus Xenococcus. The sequence goes on from JASJDR010000282.1 coordinate 7,731, forward strand.
ACTGGGCTCAAGAAATTGAGCAGATCGCATCGGTACGTGAAAGTTTGCCCCAACTGATGTGGCAAAGTGCTGGGATTTGTCGCTCACAGGCAGGTATGGAAGCAGCAATCGCCCAAGTTCGTTCTTGGCGAGAGGAGTTGGCGACCAAAAATGTCAGTCAATACCTGCTCAATTTAGCACCTAATCAAACAGTGCATTTTGAGTCACCATTAGCCGAACAGCAACTACGGTTTTGTGCTGAAACCCTCAATCTTTTGGATGTTGGCATTTTAATTCTCAAAAGTGCAGCCTGGCGCACCGAAAGTCGAGGCGGACATTATCGTACTGATTATCCGCAAGTTTCACCAAGTTGGCAAGTTCACACTTTAGTGCAGGGCAATTATACTTGGAAAAGTAATTGTTCACCCCCCTTTGAAAGCACGAATTAAGCAGCAGGAATTAGAGATTGGACTTTGGACAAAAAATAGCTGTTAGCGTAATTTTTACGCTAAACACTTAAAAATACTTGAAAACAGGAATTTAGGGTGTATAAAACCCACATTCCGCATATCTTTCGTCCAGGGCTATTTCATGCTAGATGATAGGATATCTATGGTAAAATGAGATCAAAGAACATAAATGTCTGAAATAGCCATTCTTCAAACGTTTGAGGGAATGCCTGACTGTCGTCGTGGGCAAGGAAAAAGACACCCTGTATCATTGTGTCTGGCGTTGTTTACCTTGGCGATCGCTGCTGGAAATCAAGGGTTTGAGGCCATAGGGGATTGGCTGAAATTCCATAAGAAAGAATTGAGCCAACTGTTTGGGGTGGATAGTATTCCTCCTTACAGTACCATTCGTCGTGTGCTTCTCTTTGTGGACTATATCGACTATGCCGCTAGATTAAGCCAATTCTTTGGGGTAAATCCTGAAGCTGGGGAAACTGTCAGCTTGGATGGGAAAACCCTCAGAGGGTCTTATATGGTGCAAGAAAATAATCCGACGAGTGAACCTCACCCTGCGATCATCTTGGTGACGGCCTATGTGGTGGAAAAGGGCTTAATTTTGCCTCCAAAGCAGGTTGAATTTGGTAGTAATGAAATTACCGCTTTGCCAGAATTAATAAAAGACCTGGCCTTAAAAGGGGTAGTTTTTGCTTTTGACTCAATGCTTTGACAATTATTAGAGTTCAAAGAGAAAGAAAACTTAGAAATAAAATAGAAAGAGAAACTTGTTATTTTATTTCAGATTGACAAGAATCGGCTACCGAATTGGCTCGACGGATTCGA
>JASJDR010000006.1 GCA_030065615.1 Xenococcus sp. MO_188.B8
GCCGCGAAAAATATCTTAACCGTTGGGCAAATGGGGATAGCTTGTGGAGAAACCGCTACCGAGGAGGTGATGCTCTCACCTCTAGGCAAGTTTCGTTGAAGCAAGAATCCCCGTTCCTTTTAGGGCGGGGAGCAGTCAACTTGCAATCACCAGGGGAATACGCACCAAATTATAGAGGTAGTTTTTAGAACAATTTATTACGATCGCTTTTCTGATTTATCCAGATACTTAATTTCTCAAAGCGATCGCTATTTCTTCTACCCAGAGATTAAAGAAGCACTAGAAGCAGCTATTTCGACCATTAATTCTGGTGCACCTTCAACATAATCATCCTCACTAACTATGGTTTGTCCTCCTTCTATTCTCAGTAAAGCTTCAGGTTGAGGTGCATTATCAGCATCAAGTCTTACTGTTGCATTATCACCTAATTCAATACCAGGGGTCGCTGCGGCATAAAAACCTAGCCAAGCAATAATTTGGGCATGGGGTTTGCCATGCTTTCTAAACCTTAATGCTGCTGGCATATAGACAATTCCTTCGATTAATTCTGCCTTTTTAAGCTGAGACATACTCTCGTAACGCTGTTCGAATTCAGCACGAGTTAGTTGATCTCCATTTTCGAGCGGTGGAATTGTCTTGGTTGATGACATCATTTCCCTAAACTAATTGATTTGCTTGCCGCAGATAAGCCTCAATAAAAGGATTCAAATTGCCATCCATCACATCGTTAATATCTCCTGTATCTAATTCGGTTCTTAAATCTTTGACCATTTGGTAAGGATGAAAGACATAGTTACGAATTTGATTTCCCCAAGCAGCCTCCACCATGTCACCGCGAATTTCGGCAATTTCTTGGGCTCTTTGCTCTTCAACAACTACTAATAGTTTTGCTTTGAGTAATGCTAGAGCTTTTTCCTTATTTTGTAATTGAGAACGTTCTTGGGTACAACGCACTGCTAAACCTGTAGGAAGATGCACAATCCGCACCGCAGTTTCTACTTTGTTGACGTTTTGTCCCCCTTTGCCTCCAGCGCGAGATGTAGTAACTTCTAAATCTTTTTCCGGAATTTCTAGTTCAATCGATTCATCCTCCAAATTGGGCATCACTTCAATGCCCGCAAAACTAGTTTGCCTCTTGCCATTAGCGTTAAAAGGAGAAATTCTGACTAAACGATGGGTTCCTTTTTCCGCTTTGAGATAGCCGTAAGCGTAACGTCCCTCAATTTCTAAGGTGGCAGATTTGATTCCTGCTTCGTCTCCTGGGGATTCTTCCGTTAAGCGAACTTTATATCCTTGTTTTTCTGCCCAACGAGTATACATCCGTAAGAGCATCTGGGCCCAATCTTGGGCATCGGTACCGCCAGCCCCCGCATTGATAGTTAGGATTGCCCCTCTAGAGTCATAAGTACCCGAGAGAAGTTGTTGCAGTTCCCAAAGATCTAATTCTTGCTTTAGTTGATGGAGACTAGTTTGCGCTTCTTCAGCTAAAGCTTGATCTGCTTCTATTTCCAACAGTTCCGCGATCGCTTGCGCATCTTCTAAGGCTCCATGCCATTGTTGATATTGGGCTAAGTTTGATTTTAAATCGTTAAGCTCTTGTAACGTTTTTTGGGCGGTTGTTTGTTGTGACCAAAATTCTGGTTGAGCTGCTACTTGTTCTAAGTCTTGGATTTTAGCTTTGAGGACAGGTAGGTCAAAGATATTCCTGGGTCTTACCCAGGCGCAAAGATAAAATTTCTATTTCTCGTTTCAGTTCGGTAATTTCCATATAATCTAAGTTATTGATGAACCTATCAATCACTATTTTAATACCTATTATCTATTACCTTGCTCAAGGTGTCCCTCTTTCATATAAGATGTAGATTGCCGATCTTATAAATCGTTTCGCAATTAGCTATATGCTTTTAGCCATCAGCTTTCTTCCTTTGTTGGTGTAGGGGAGTTAACCCCTTTGCCACTACATGTATAGAAGAATGAAAGCAGGCTAAGAGCTGAAAGCTGTTCAAAACTATTATGTCCTAGGAAACGGTAACAAACCGCCCCGTTTCCTATTAATTGGAGTCTTTAGCGGAAAAAAATCAATGGATAAAGAAATATTTGAAAGAGTACAAAAGATCGTTGTCGAGCAACTTGAGGTTGACGAAGAGCAAGTTACTGAAGGTGCTAGCTTTGCTAACGATCTCGGAGCAGATTCTTTAGATACTGTAGAGTTGGTAATGGCATTTGAAGAAGAATTTAATATTGAAATTCCTGACGAGGTGGCCGAACAAATTGATACTGTGGGCAAAGCAGTAGATCATATAAGTTCCGCTGCCTAATTTAAGTAAATTTATTAATTAAAATTAAATAGCAGCATTCTGGCATTAAAAAAGATATAGAAGCAAAAATGACAAATTGGCAAATGAAACGAGTAGTCGTAACGGGTTTAGGCTCAATTACTCCTCTAGGCAATAACCTCCAAGAATATTGGGACAATCTTCTAAAAGGTTGTAATGGTATTGATAAAATTACTTTGTTTGATGCTTCCCAACATCCTTGTCAAATTGCTGCGGAAGTCAAAGGATTTGATCCGGCTGACTATATGGCAAAAAAAGAAGCTAAGCGCATGGATCGATTTTCTCAATTTGCTGTGGCAGCGAGTCTACAAGCCCTCACCGATGCCAATTTTGCTATTAATGACCTCAATGCAGATCGCACAGGAGTTTTGATCGGTACTGGAGTAGGTGGCATTCAAGTGATCGAAACTCAAAATGAAGTTTTGTTGACCAAAGGACCGAGAAAAGTAAGTCCGTTCACCGTTCCCACAATGATTGCCAATATGGCTGCTGGTCTGACGGCAATTCATACCGGAGCCAAAGGCCCTAATTCTTGTACTGTCACAGCTTGTGCTGCTGGTTCCCATGCGATTGGCGATGCGTTTCGTCTGATCCAGAGAGGTTATGCCGATGCCATGATTTGCGGCGGTACAGAAGCGGCGATTACCCCTTTATCCTATGCGGGTTTTTGTTCGGCAAAAGCTTTGTCCCTATCTCACAATGATGATCCTGCCCATGCGAGTCGTCCTTTTGACAAAGATCGGGATGGTTTCATTATGGGAGAAGGAGCAGGTATTTTATTCCTCGAAGAGCTGGAACATGCTTTAGCTAGGAATGCCAAAATCTATGGTGAGATTGTTGGTTATGGGATGACCTGCGATGCTTATCACATGACAGCCCCGGTGCCCGAAGGTTTGGGCGCAACCAGGGCGATCGAGTTGGCTCTGCAAGACGGTCAAATTGCCGCTGAAACAGTGAATTATATCAATGCCCATGGCACTAGCACCCCAGCTAATGACTCCACAGAAACAAAAGCGATCAAAAAAGCCCTAGGAGAACATGCTTATCAAGTCGCTATTAGTTCTACAAAATCCATGACAGGTCACTTATTAGGTGGTTCTGGAGGAATTGAAGCAGTAGCCACCATGATGGCGATTACCAATGACCAAGTTCCACCGACAATTAACCTGGAAAACCCAGATCCAGAATGCGATCTCGATTACATAGCTAATCAAAGTCGAGAACTGAGAGTAGAAGTTGCCCTCTCCAACTCTTTTGGTTTTGGTGGTCATAACGTAACTTTAGCATTCAAAAAATATCAATAAATTCAAAGTCCCCTTGAGTCTTGCTCGTCGATCCCAAGAATGGGATGATGGAAAACGAGCCTTGGGGCAACCCACAGACATCAGGTTTGAGAACGCTCAAATTATTATTTATCTGTAGTTTAGATTAGATAACAATTATGGTAGTTGCCACCCAGTCACTAGAACAACTTTGCATTAATTCCATTCGCTTTTTAGCCATCGATGCCGTAGAAAAAGCTAATTCTGGACATCCAGGACTGCCAATGGGGGCTGCTCCAATGGCTTTTGTCCTCTGGGACCGCTTGATGCGCTACAATCCTAAAAACCCTAATTGGTTGAACCGCGATCGCTTTGTCCTGTCTGCTGGTCATGGTTGTATGTTGCAGTATGCTTTACTCCATTTGGCAGGTTATGACAGCGTTAGCTTAGATGATATAAAACAGTTTCGTCAATGGGAATCTAAGACTCCTGGACATCCTGAAAATCATGTTACTAAAGGGATCGAAGTCACTACTGGTCCTCTAGGACAAGGAATTGCTAATGGTGTTGGTTTGGCAATGGCAGAAGCTCATCTGGCGGCTAAATTCAACAAACCCGATAGTGAAATCATCGATCACTACACCTACGTCATTGTAGGCGATGGTTGCAATATGGAAGGTATTTCAGGAGAAGCCGCTTCTTTAGCGGGGCATCTGGGCTTAGGAAAGTTGATTGTCCTTTACGATGATAATAGTATCTCCATCGAAGGAAGTACTGACATTGCCTTCACTGAAGATGTTAACAAGCGTTTTGAAGCCTATGGCTGGCATGTCCAGCATGTTGAGCAAGGTAATGGGGAAGATAACGGCAGTCTTGATTCCATCGCAGAAGCGATCGCCGCTGCCAAAGCTGTTACGGATAAACCATCTTTCATCAAGATTACCACTCTGATTGGTTATGGTTCTCCCAATAAAGTGAATACCTACGGGGTTCATGGTGCTGCTCTAGGGAAAGACGAAGTGAAGCTAACTCGGGAAAACCTAGGTTGGGACTATCCTGAATTTGTGATTCCTGATGATGCACTGGCTCATTTCCGTAAAGCAGTAGACCGCGGTGCAGCTGCCGAAGCGGAGTGGAATAAAACTTTTGACAGTTACAAAGTCAAGTACCCCGAAGATGCTGCCTTGTTGGAGCGCATGGTTAGCGGTGAACTACCCGCAAATTGGACTAATTGCTTACCCACTTACACCCCAGAAGACAAAGGTGATGCGACCCGTAACATCTCTGGTAAAATTTTGAATGCCCTTGCAGAAACATTACCTGAATTAATTGGTGGTTCTGCTGATTTGGCTCCTTCTAACAAGACAGCTCTTAAATGTACTGGTGATTATCAGAAAGGTTCTTATGGCGAACGTAATCTACATTTTGGAGTTCGCGAACATGCTATGGGTGCGATTTGTAACGCGATCGCGCTACACAAATCTGGTTTAATTCCTTTCGGTGCAACTTTCCTCGTCTTCACCGACTATATGCGGAATGCGATTCGTCTTTCGGCGCTTTCTGAAGCAGGAGTTATCTGGGTAATGACCCACGACTCAATCGCGGTAGGGGAAGATGGTCCGACTCACCAGCCAGTAGAGCATGTGGCATCTTTACGGATGATTCCTAATCTCAATGTGTTCCGTCCTGCTGATGGTAACGAAACTGCCGCAGCTTATAAGGTTGCTGTTGAAAGTCGTCACACTCCTACCTTACTTGCATTATCTCGTCAAGGTTTACCACAACTGAATGGTTCTTCCATTGAAAACGCAGAGAAGGGTGGTTATGTTCTGTCCTGTGGTTTCGCTCCTGAAGAATTAGACCTGATTCTAATTGGTACTGGTAGTGAAGTGCAACTATGTGTGAAAGCAGCAGATATTCTCAAAGCAGAAGGGAAGAAAGTTCGCGTAGTGTCTCTTCCTTGCTGGGAATTGTTTGAGGCTCAAAGCGATGAGTACAAAGATTCTGTATTACCTAAAGTAGCTAAGAAACGTTTAGCAGTGGAAGCCGGTACTACTTTCGGTTGGCAGCGTTATACAGGCGACAATGGCGCGACTATTGGTATTGATACCTTTGGTGCTTCTGCTCCTGGGGGCGTAGCTCTAGAGAAGTTTGGCTTTAATGTCGATAATGTTGTTGCTACTGCGAAGAAAGTTATTGGTTAGTTAATAGCTATCTGCTATTAGTATTTTATTCAACAAAATCATGATCTGAGTCCTCTTCTCTAGAGGGCTTTTTTGTTGCTTAGCAATTGAAATCGAGCTGATTTTACGATTATTATGTACTTCAGTCTTGTTAAGAAAAATTACAATAAGCGAGCTAGATGAGTTCAAAAATTTTTTTGACGTAGCATGGAAGAAAGAAGAAATTTTATTATTTTCAGAAGTTAAAACGTAGGAGAACGCCAATGGTGGAAGTCTCAGAAACGATTAACGGATGTAGTACTGGTCAAATTCAGGGACTATCTTTGCAGGTTCTTGAAAAAATAATTGCAGATCATCCAGGGAAATTATCTCGCATTGATCATGAATTAATTGTGTGCGAAGGAGCGCAGAATAATCCCTATTTGCAGACTAAAGCTTATGAAGCCCTAGTTCGTGCTGTAGAAAAACGCGGAATCAAGCTGCATATTAACAGTTGTTTGCGAACTCCTATGCAGCAATACATGCTGCGTCGTCAGTTTGAACTTGGAATTTGTGGTATTAGGGCGGCGGCTCCCCCACCGAAGAGCAATCACAATAGTGGTTTAGCCATCGATATTCAAGATTCTGTCGGCTGGCGCCGGACTTTGCAAGCACATCAGTGGAGATGGATTGGCGCTTTTGATCCTATGCACTACGACTTCAAGGGCGGTGGTGAAAATTTAGGTTCGCTGCAAGTTCAAGCTTTTCAAGAATTATGGAATGAATTTAACCCCCAGGACAAGATTGCTACAGATGGTATATGGGGATCAGCCACCGCTGCTAGGGTACGCAAATCTCCCGCTCAAGGATTTGGCAACCCACCGGTTCTTAAGAAGGAAATGTTTTCTCAGGAGGTAGGTCAATTGCAATTGTTACTGCGCAAAGCTCTCGGATTGACCCCAGAGCAGTTGGCGGCAGATATGCACTTCGGCTCAGCTACTTTTAAAGCAGTTGTCCAATTTCAGGAGAAATATGACTTAGCTGCTGATGGTATTGTTGGACCTAGTACTATTGCCAAACTGGAAGAAGTAACAGGCGAAAAATTTGTAGTGACTTAAAATTTGTGGTGACTTAAACTGATAACAACACTAAATGTTCTCTAACTATCGACAAATAATGATTGGGATACTGTGTTTGGCAATGTCTGCCTGCCAGTCCCCTTTGATTAAGAGCAACTCTTCTAGTTTGTCCTCCTCAAATTCAGCTCAATCTCAGCAGAAGACTCAAGAGACAGCCAAGGTAACTGCAAAATTTACCATCTCAACTCAGGGAATTGGTGATGCTCAAATTGGGATGACCTACGGACAATTGAAGGCTAAATTAGGCGAAACAGCTCAATTTCAAGTTAAAATTCCCTTCATGGTTGGCTTTGATGCGATCGCCGTCTCTCAGTCTGGACAAGTGCAATACTACATCCTCTATCCTGCAGGACAAACCTTAAGAGATGCCGATGTGATTGAAGCAGTCCTGACCGACAATCCCAACTATATCACTGTTGAAGGTATTGGACCGGGAATGCCTCTTAGACAAGTCGAAAAAGTCTACGGTCAAGCGATTTTGTCCTACAATACGAGCAATGAATCCAGAGAATATGTCAGATTTGCCAACCAGCCATTCTCAAATATTTATTTCCGTTCTGTTGCTGGCAAGGAAGAGTTGGCAGGAATTTATCCAAAACCACTGCAGGAATACAACGAAACCAAGATTTTTCAAGATAGAGCAATTATCCGTTCTGCCGAAGTTATCAAGGAGTCAAGACCGTGAAAATTTTCCCTTTTGTTAAAAACCTACCCTGGTGAGCAACTACCCACTTGATGAAAATACAACTCAAACCAAGAGTTTAGACAAAGAAGCAATTAAGGCGATCGCTGCTCAACAAAAAGCCGAATTACAATAGCGCGATCGCTGTATGTAAGAGCAAAATTAAACTAATAGATATAAACCAATACTTTGCCAATAATTAATTACGATCTCTTATTCGTTAATAGCAATCCTTATTCCTTTTAGGAAAATGTAATTTTCAATTTTTAATTCTCTAAATTGCGATCGCGATGACTAAAATAATTCAAGAAACTGCATCAATGCTGACTAGAGATAGTATTAGGCTAGATGCGGATATTTATCGCCCTGATACTCAAGAAAAGTTGCCGATACTCTTAATGAGACAACCCTATGGCAAAGCGATCGCGTCTACGGTAGTATATGCTCATCCGAGATGGTATGCCAGCAATGGTTACATAGTAGTAATCCAAGATGTTCGGGGAAGAGGCACATCAGAAGGCAGTTTTGAGTTATTTGCTCATGAAGTAAATGATGGCATCGATACCATCGATTGGGTATCTCAGTTACCAGGTACGACAGGAGAGGTCGGCATGTATGGCTTTTCCTATCAGGGAATGACTCAGTTATACGCAGCAATGGGTCTGTCACCTGCTTTAAAAGCGATCGCTCCTGCGATGGTAGGCTATGATTTATACTCGGATTGGGCTTATGAAAATGGCGCTTTTTGTTTGCAAGCCAATCTTGGTTGGGCAATTCAGTTGGCAGCAGAAACCGCCCGTTTGAGAGGGGATGAGATAGCTTATCAAAAGTTATATAGAGCTTCTCGTAATTTGCCCTTATCAGATCTGATTCCTGCTAATCCCAATATTATGCAAGAGTTGGCAGCAGATTCTTTTTATCATCAATGGTTGGATAATTATCTTCCTGGAGAATATTGGGAAAAATTATCGCCGAAATATTTAATCCAAAATGTCGATCTTCCTATGTTGCATATCGGAGGCTGGTTCGATCCGTATTTACGGGGAACTTTAAATTTATATCGCGCCATGGCAGCCAGAAGTAAATATCCCCAACATCTGATTGTGGCTCCTTGGGCGCATCTGCCTTGGGGAAGAAAGTTAGGAATGATTGATTATGGAGTAGAAGCGGAAAATTATATCGATGAGATACAAATACGTTGGTTCGATCATTGGCTCAAAGGAAAAGATACGGGGATGTTAGAGAAAGATCCTGTGTCTTTATTTGAAATGGGTAGTAATCAATGGCGTTATTTTGACCGAGAGGGATGCGTGGTTTTTCCCCATTCGAGGACAAGCCCGCGCATATCCGCCCTCGACAGTTGCTTATCGACGGAAAGCGAAGGGGCTGACTCTCGAATTCGATTCGAGAGCTTGAAAGCCCCGTCCGAGTCCGCACTGTCTCGCAATCGAGGTGTTGATAATTTTCCTCAAAACCAACAAAAAATCTATTACTTAGCTAGTGATGGTTTAGCTGGGATGAAAAGCGACAGCGGCATGTTGCGGGAATATGAAGTATCAGAAGAAAACCCTCAAGAAATTATTTCAACTCAAGATTTAGCGACGAATTTATTAGTAGAAGCTGAAATAACTACAGAATTCACCAAGAATACTGATATTTTAGTCCATGATCCTTGGCGACCTGTACCTGCTTTGGGCGGACATTCTAGCTTTCCCGGTGGTTCATGCGATCGCTCTATGCTCGATTGTCGCTCGGATATTCTAACCTATACTTCTGCTCCTCTAGAAGTCGATTTACATCTCGCCGGAGAAGTTATAGTCGAACTCTATTGTGAAGCAGATTGTCCTAGTTTTGATTTATCGGTAGTTCTATCTGAGGTGCATCCTGACGGTAAGGTTTTTAATTTCACCCAGGGTTATATAGGTTATATCAGGCAAGAAGAAGAGGAAATAAGCACTCCGATAACTATTCCCTTACAAGCAACTTGTATGAAAGTTTCTCAAGGAAATTCATTACGTTTAAGTATTAGTGCTGCTTGTTTTCCTGCTTATCCTGTCAATCCAGGTACAGGTCAATTTCCCCAGGAAACTCGTTTAATAGATGCCCAAATTATTACTGTTTTACTTCATTCAGGAGAAGATTATCCATCACAAATTAAGTTAAGTACTTGCTTATTTAATTAATTAGTACGCGATCGCTTTTATAATTAGCATTTAATAAATTTTTATTCAATGAATCTTTTCTTGTCAAAAGTAGCAGGATCAATAACTATTAATTCACTATTTTTGCTTAACCCATTAAGAGACGATTTAGGAACAAAAACTCTTGCTGCTCCAACCGATGATTGTTGTTGACTGGTAAATGGGATTACTGTAATTTTTTCGTCTTTTCTGGTTAAATCCTGTCTTGCTAACAAGTAATCCTGGTCTAACAAGATTATTCTATTGGAAAACTGAATAGGATTGGTAGTTTTCTCTATTAATTTCTAATTTCTACTGCATCTGTAATCGTTTCTGCTTCTTGTAATGTATTAACTTATTTATTTTGAGCTGCTTCATCAAAGCCCGGCCTGATAAATGATCTAGCATTGGGAAATTCTTTTTCTGCAAGCTCTCGAATTTGTTTAAGATAGTTTACAATTTCTAATATTTCTCTTTTTTCATTTTCAAAATATTGCAACAACTTACTCCATGCATTAATTGAACGGTCTGTTTCAATCAAAGCAATTTTTGCTGAACCATCAGAGTCTTTTGAAATATTTTCCAATCTGATTTTTGCTTCATTCTCTCTGCTTTTGATAGCTCTTGATAATTTAACTGTTATTGCATATTTATAATAGTTAATAACTTCTATAACTTCTTGAAGAGAAATAGGAATCTCGGTAGTATGTGGATGTATCAATTTCAAATGTGATTGCTTTTTTTGCTCTAGAAGCTCATTTTCTATTATGTTCTGATTGTTTTTAAACCACTCATCAACCATATTTGCATAATTCATTGATCTATGAGTTAGCATATCTACTTTATTATCTATTTCATCATCTTCATCAATTTCAAGTGATTCGAGATCAAATCCCTTTTCTTTCGCTAAATCTTCAAGGAGGCTAAATGCCAATTCAAAAGAATCCTTGATACTATCCCAAAATCGCTCATTTGCTACATCAATTTCCTCCAATTTGCAATTTTGCTTTTCTGCTATCGAATGATTTAAACAACGAGAAGTGAATTGGCATCGTTCGCACCATCTATCACAATAATTGTAAATGCCAGGAATATATTTTGGATCTTGTACTTTTTTAATTAGTTCTTTCCTATCCATTTTTTTAATTTTTACTTTATTAATAAAATTATTTACTAAAAGCATTGTTATTTATAACTCTTGACTCTTGACTTCCCCTCCTGGTTTGTTTCCCATCCTGCTCCCCTCCTTGGAGGGGCTGGGGGTGGGTTGGGTTAGGGGTGGGTCACTCTTGACTCTTGATAATATAAGTAGCTGTGTAAAATAAATTACTGTTCACCCGTTTACCATCAGAAGAGCCTGCTGTGATAAATCATTTTCTGTCACAATCTGAAACTGAATCTTCGAAGTATCAAAAGAAAATCCAGGCTGCGGACGAATTCTTAATAGATAATATCCATTAGTTTTTGGAGCAGGTAACTTATACTCTGTATTGTTAATCTCGCACCAACTCAAAGGCAAACTAGAGCGGTCATAGAGATTAAAATAAATATTGCAGTGCTCAATAATATCTGAAGTAAATGTTAAAGATAAAATCTGGTTTTTTTCTAGATAATTATAAGCAAAAAAAGTATCTGGTGCTCCTACAGGTAAAAACTCTCTTTTAACAAAAGATTCTGGTAAAAATTTTCTAAGTTTTAAAATAGTAAAAATATAATAATGCAAACCAGAGTAAAACCAGTTTTTGGATTGAATTAAATCATGATAAAAATCATTATTATCTGAGGGAATATTTTGAGCATCAGCAAAATTATTATTGTCGATCTTAATCTCAGGTAAATTAATTGTATCTAGTCGATTGTAATATCTCAGCCCCAAAGAATATTTACCAGGGGCTAGTTTAAGAGTATACCAATCATTATCTGAAGAGATTTTGCTTGATTCTAAACTAGTAATAGTTTGATAACTAGGAAAACTATAAACAACAGCAATCCAAGAACGGGCTGAACTATTCGCAGTAGTAATATTCAAGCTTACTTCTTTTTCTACTTTAAAAGGGCCTAAAGTCCCAATAATTGCATGGGTATTCCAACGGGGCCCTTTAGTCATCAAAACAGGTAAGCTAAGAACAGAATCCAAAGTTTCTTGAGATAAAACTCGCCACACCGAAGCCTTACTTTTATTGATAGCCAAATAAATAGTAAAGAGATTCCCAATAATGAACTTCATGACCTTGTAAAATAACAAAGAGAATAAAGCTAGGGGAATTTCCCATACTAGAATTAATGGTTTCATTATAATTTTTTTGAGGTTAGTTTAGGATTGAAATTTACCATAAAATAGAGTTGTGTTTAACCCCAAGAGACTGATTTATCTTTAAATCAGAGGATGACTGATTTAGAAGAGAAGATGGCGAAGTTGGAATTTGAGGTAAGGAGTAAAGCTTAGGATGCCTGAATTTGATGTCTTTCTTTCTTATAATAGAGAAGATAGGTCGGAAGTAATAAAAATTGCTCAACAACTTAAGCAAAGACATCTTAAGCCTTGGTTAGATGTGTGGGAGCTTCCTCCTGGACAATCTTGGCAGGATTTATTAGAAGAACAAATTGAACAGATTAAATCTGCTGCTGTTTTTGTGGGTAGTAGTGGTTTTGGCCCTTGGCAAGAAGTTGAAATGAGAGCCTTTATAAGAGAATTTATTAAAAGGAGATGTCCAGTTATTCCAGTCTTATTAGAAAATGCTCCTCAAGAACCTGCGCTTCCGATATTGCTTCAAGATTTAACTTGGGTTGATTTTCGACATGCAGAATCTAATCCCATGGGGCGATTAATTTGGGGAATTACTCAGATTAAGCCTGATAATTTTGATTCTTTTCAAGTTACTGATGTTGAGCCATTAAAACCAGTTCCGGAAGTAAAAAGCAAGTTTCAGCGTTTTACTGAAGATTTAGGTAATGGTGTTGAATTAGAAATGATTGCTATTCCTGGCGGTAAATTTTTGATGGGTTCGCCAGAAGGTGAAGGAGATGATTCGGAGAAGCCTCAACATGAGGTTGCTGTTCAGTCTTTCTATATGGGTAAATTCCTAATTACTCAAGCGCAGTATCAACAAGTGATGGGTAAAAATCCTTCTCATTTTCAAGGTGATGAGCGACCTGTAGAATGTGTTTCTTGGGATGATGCAGTAGAATTTTGCCAAAAATTATCGAAACAGACTGGAAAAGGGTATCGACTGCCTAGTGAAGCAGAATGGGAATATGCAGCTCGTGCAGGGACAAATACTAAATACTCCTTTGGTGATGATATTTCAGGTAAGTTAGCTAACTATGGTGGAAATATTGGTGAAACTACTTCTGTTGATCAATATGAAGCTAATAGTTTTGGTTTGTTTGATATGCATGGAAATGTCTGGGAATGGTGTCAAGATGATTGGCATGATAATTATAAAAATGCTCCAACTAATGGTCAGGCTTGGTTTTCAGAAAAAGAGAACACAAAAGTAATACGCGGTGGTTCATGGTACGACGATCCTGATATTTGCCGTTCGGCGTGTCGCAACCTCAGTACGCGCGGCTACCGTAGCAGCAATATCGGTTTCCGTGTTGTCTGTGTCGCCCCGGGGACTACATAGCCCTTTTGCTCTCTTTCCCTCTTTCCCTTTTTGCAATTTTTTTTATTTATAGTATCACTATAAAAGTTTTATTATAAAATTTATCAGGTATTGTTCATTTTAACGCTCAAAAACAAAATTCCCATGATAATTAATCCAGAACGGGCACCAGAAAGAAAAGGTACAAATTATCCAGAAGCATTTAAAAATTTAGTGTCGGGAAGAACCAAAAAACGTCTTGGAGATGCGGCGGGATTAAAAAATTTTGGTGTAAATTTAGTGACCTTAGAACCTGGAAGTTGGTCTTCTATTAGGCATTGGCATTCTCGGCAAGATGAGTTTATATATGTTATCAAAGGCCCAATAACTTTAGTAACCGATGAAGGAGAAGAGATGCTGCAAACTGGTGCCATGGCGGGATTTCCTGCGGGAGAAGCCAATGGACATCATTTAATCAATAATTCCAGTGCTATAGTAACTTATTTAGAAATTGGCGATCAGCCGAAGGCTGGCGCTACGCGATCGCAATATAGGAGATCAAGTCAACTATCCTGATGCCAATTTAGTGGCAAATTTCACTGAACAAGGATGGCAATTTGGAAAATAAGTAATGAGTAATAAGTAATAAATTATCTTTGACTTATAACAATTTCCCTAACCCTCAATCCTTCAAGGTTATGTTTTTAATAAATTACAATTTTTTTGGCAAAAATCAAACAATTACGAATAAAACCAAATTTTTCCATCTTATCGATCAACACTTACGGCAGGGGGTTGGGGAGGTCGTAACGTCCCCAATAGGGGGGCTGGGGGACTAGTCCCCCGGTAAAATTATGGCTTTGATTGATAACTTATGTAGAGTAAAAATCTCAAATCCTAACTCCTAACTCCCGAAACCTAAAATCTAACCTTGAACTATGTCCTTAACTGCAAAAATCTCTAATTTCCTCGTAAAATCTCTTCTCGGATGTTCAATCAGTTTACTATTATGGGAATCTTCGATCGCGCCCACTCAAGGACAAACCTCACCAGAAAGCGAAGTCGAATGTGAACTCTTAGTAGTTGGTGGAGGATTAGCAGGAGCAGCGGCTAGTTACGAAGCATTATTACTGGGAAAAACCGTTTGCTTAACCGAAATTACCGATTGGGTAGGCGGACAAATTTCCTCTCAAGGAACTTCCGCTTTAGATGAGCGCACTACCCAGCGATCGCGTTTATTTTATCCTCGGGGTTATCTAGAATTACGCGATCGCATAGAAGAATTTTATGGCGAACTCAATCCTGGAGATTGTTGGGTCAGTGAATCTTGTTTTCTGCCCCAAGATGCCCATGAAATTTTAGCCGAACAGTTACAAGATGCGGCTAAAAAAGGGCAAGGCACCTTGCATTGGTTTCCCTCAACCGTGATCAAAGAACTAGAAACCGCCAACATCGGAGAAGGAGAACAGATTACCAGCGCGATCGCAATCCAGCATACACCGCAAAACAACGCAGCGCCCCTCAATACAGAGCCCCTTTCTCAAACCATCGAAGATGCCTACAGCTACCAAGATTCCGATCGGTTTCAGAAACAGATTATTCGTTTTGTCCCTCCAGAAAACTCTGACGATTGGTTTATCATTGAAGCCACGGAAACAGGAGAAATTGTTGCTTTAGCTGATGTTCCCTATCGCTTAGGCATCGATCCTGTATCCCACTTAGAACCTTCTTCTTCCAGTGTTGACGGTGATCCATATTGTACTCAGGGATTTACCTACACTTTTGCGATGGAAGCAACCGCCGAACCCCAGAAACATCAGGAGCCAGCGTTTTACCAGCAACATGCACCCTATTACAGTTACGAACTAGAAAGACTAGCTGACTTTAACTTAGTCTTTACCTATCGCCGCATTTGGAGTCCTGAAACAGGAGCCGACGAGAATTTTCGCGGAGTTAAGTTTACCGCTCCTACTCCTGGGGATATCTCGATGCAAAACTGGACTTGGGGCAATGATTACCGTCCAGGCACAGCTCAAGATAATTTAGTTTATACTCGCGAACAATTACAAGCAACAGGACAGCTCGATCCTGGAGGTTGGTTAGGGGGATTACGTACCGCAACTCTTCAGAAAGGAGAAGATCATGCCTTGGGTTATTTCCATTGGTTAGTCGCTGGAGATACGGACTCCCAACTCGGAAAAGGGGTTAAAAAACCTGATCCCAATCATCGTTTGCTAACGGGTCTTGACTCCCCCATGGGAACAGTTCATGGTTTGTCCAAATATCCCTATATCCGCGAAGGCAGAAGAATTATTGGGCGAACCTACCCTGGCTATCGCAATGGTTTTACCGTTTCCGAAATTGATATTTCCCGTCGTGACTATAAGGATAAATATTATCGAGAAAATCTTTCTGAGACTAGTTATCGTCAACTATTACAAGCGATTAATGGCTTAGAATTAATTAGCAATAAAAATGCCAATCTCGATCAAATTCAACGCCGCAGTCGCTCCACAATCTTTCCTGATTCGATAGGAATTGGTCACTACGCGATCGATTTTCACCCCTGTATGACTGATTATCCAGCAGAAAAAGCGGGAAATACAGAACGAGCAGGGGAAAGAAGGGGTGGAGGACAAGCTTATCCTTTTCAAATTCCTCTCAGAGCTATGATTCCTCAGAAAATCGACAATCTTCTGGTTACAGGAAAAACTATTGCCACCAGTCATATTGCTGCTGCAGCATATCGAGTACATTCCTTTGAATGGTCTTCTGGGGCAGCCGCCGGAATCATCGCAGCTTTTGCTTTAGAAGAAAATATCTTACCCTATCAATTAATTGATGAATCCTACATCAAGGAAAAACAATTACAATCTCTACAAAGAATACTCAATGAATCGGGAAATCCCACTGCTTTTCCTGACACTTCAATTTTTAATGAATCTTGGGAAGAGTGGCAGTAAGGGATTAAGTCTTTAAGAAAATAATATCGACCATACCAAAGAATAGTCTTCATGAACCTTCATTACTGTCAGCATGAGTAAACTTCCACAAACAACTCGAAACTAAATTAGTAATAATATGGGCAAGAATGGGGATTAATAAATTACCTGTAATCAAAGCAACGTAACCCAGAGCAAAACCAACTATTGTTGCCCAAACAACATAGGGCCATTGCCCAGCACCGCTAAGATGGAGTACGCCAAATAAGAGGCTGGAAATAATTACGGCAGCGAGATTTAATCCCAGAGCAGGTAACATGACACCGCGAAATAGTAATTCTTCGCTTAAACCAGGTAATAAACCTAACCAGATCAAATCTGGCCACAGTAATGGTCTAATAACCATATTCAGATAAATATCGGCACTATCGCGATAGGCAGGCCATAAACGATAGATAATACTACTAGCGATTGTAATTCCTGCAGCTAAACCAATTCCCCAGACTAGAGCATTAGTATCAAAGATTAAAGGTAACAATTCTACCGAACCGATTTTTTGCCAGATCTTTGATATCACCAACAGCAAGATTGCGGTGACTCCCATTACTACTAAAATTTGAGTACGATTGAGCGGTTCGATTTCAAAATTGTTAGAATTTCCCACTGATTTTACGATAAATGACGCAAAGATTGAATCTTGGGTTGTAGAGCATTAATGCTAATACCAGCACGGCAAGCAGCTAACACACCCAAAGCTTCTAGATAAGAGTTTACTCCAATAGTCTTCATTCCTAAAGGTTCTGAAGGCACTTCTATTTGGGTAGAATTTTCTGCTACAGTAATAATTTTAGCTGAAGAATTACTGAAACTCATGACAGCACTACCACCACAGGCTGCAGCGGGTATCACTACAGCATCTATTTGATCTGCCCAAATTAAATCAGAATTAGCATTACGATTCGTAACAAACTGAGGAGCGCGCGCTAACCCAACTAGGACACAGGGCAAGAAAGTATAGCCTAACTCTTCGGCTGCTGCACGGGGAGCAACCTGCGGATCGACAGGGATAGGGCATAAAGCGGGAGCATGGGCGGCGGGAATCTGAAATTGACGCACAATAAGATGAGAAATGACCGCTTCTGCTCCTGCCAGGGGATCTACTCCTGCACCTTGACGATAATTATCTAGTTGCACTGCATCAATATCATCGGGGAAACGCGCTACTATTGCGATCGCGTTTGCTTTTGCTTGAGTAATCAGTTTTTCTGCTCCTCTCAACAGAGCTGCTGGATTGCCGATAGTCCCCCAACTTGCTCCTGACTGGGCAGTGCGTAGTTCTACCTCTAGGGGTGCATCAGTAATCACATAATCGGTAAGTTCTAAGCCTAGGGTAGCTCTAACCGCATCGGCTGCTTGAAGATGACGCAGACGCAATTCTGGCTCGATCCCCTCATCTAATAATAACCCTACCTTATTCTGTCTTACTGGTTGTAAGCCCCATTTACCAGCGGCAAATTGATCTAGTCCATAGCCTTCTACATAGTAGGTGTTATCGAGTGACCAATATAATTGCGCTCCATTTAGCACATTAGGATGGGTAATCAGGCGATCGCAAACTTGTGCCATTACTCGCGCTACCGGTAAGGCATCTCCCGCATAACCACCAATGGCGGCACCGATTCCTGTAGGCACAATTAGAACTGTAGTGAAAGGTTTTTGCATAGGTAAGAGGTGACAGAATTAACAATCAGGAGATTGAAAAGAGAGCTTCTCCTGTGATGGATTCGTACAATAATATCTTGCGCTATAGTTTTTCATTTTCCCTCTTGCCGATTACCTCTCTTGGTGAGCGTTTCCTAATTCCCGGAAATATTAAATTTTCTTAATCAAACTTTTAATAAATCGGTCTTTTGTTTGCAGTAATTAATATTTGTTTGTGGAACTTTATCTATTTCAGGGATTGTTTTAAAAGAAGTTGCAATTTTCTGCTCGACTTACCCATTAGGCGTTAATCTCACCATAAGGGTATTAATTTACAGTTAATCAAATTAATATCCTTAGTTAATCATATTAGGACTGTTTACTTCTCAGCAAGATCTCAAGAAATGACTAGGAAAAATAGGAGGATCACGAAGAAAGAGGCAAAGCAAATATCAATCTATTATCGGCTTCGACATTTGATCTCACTAAAATTCAAATAAACTAATAAAATCAAATAACGAAGATCAGAACCAATAGTTACTATTTTAATTTGATTTATCAAGCTAAAATTTACCCTTAATTATGAACTAAATTTCTTGTAGGAAATTGAGCTTGATCTCCTCATCTTTTTTAGCCAGCTTAACGCTTTAAAATCCAAGCTTAAAGTCTATAGCTAATCGAGAAGCGATTTTGACTTTCCTCATTTCCCAGTCAGTCTTAAAAGTTAACTTATTGAACTTGGCAACAGTCCTGTTGAACGGGCTAGATCGTTTCCTGAAATGCGGGTAGCGGAATCGCTCATCAGATCACAGAAATTTGACTTGGGGGTTTCAAGTATGAGTAAAAATAGCATTGAAAATGTTCGTAATGTGGCTATTGTGGGCCCTTATTCCAGCGGCAAAACGACATTATTAGAAAGTATTTTATTTTTGACAGGAGCAATTAATCGCAAAGGCACAATTAAAGAGGGTAATACCGTAGGCGATAGTGCTCCCGAAGCCAGAGAGCGCAGCATGAGTGTCGAAGCCTCAGTTGCCAGTACCCAACACCAGGACATTAAATTCACTTTTTTGGATTGTCCTGGTTCTGTTGAATTAGTACAAGAAACCAATAATATTTTAGTCGGAGCAGGAGCCGCGATCGTCGTTTGTGAACCAGTAGCCCATCGAGTGTTAACCTTAGCTCCCTTATTTAAATTTTTAGATGATTGGGAGATTCCCCATTTAGTATTCATCAATAAAATGGATCGCTCTGCTGCTCACTATCGAGAAATCCTTGACGCTCTCAAAGCAGTTTCCTCCCGTCCTTTAGTCCCCCAACAATATCCCATTTTTCAAAAAGAGAGTTGTATTGGTTATATCGATTTAGTAACCGAACAAGCCTATCATTATCATGCGGGAAATCCTGCAGATCCTGTCCCCTTTCCCGAAGAACTAGCAGAAGAAGAACAATCTGCCCGTCATGAATTACTAGAAACCCTGGCAGATTTTGATGATCATTTACTAGAAGAGTTAATCGAAGATATTGAACCCCCCCAAGAAGAAATTCTTCAAGATTTAAAGCAAGAATTAAGTGCCGATTTGATTGTGCCTGTCTTCTTTGGCATGGCAGAAGCAGGATATGGAGTCAGACCTCTGTTGAATGCCTTAGTAGCAGAAGCTCCTGCGCCCAACATTACAGCAGAAAGAAGAGGGCTCAAAGCGAAAGCTGATGGCGATACTTTAGCCCAAATACTCAAAACCTATTACACTCCCCAGGGTGGCAGATTATCTCTAGCTAGGGTTTGGCAAGGTACTCTGACTGATGGTATGACCCTTAATGATGTGCGGGTGAGTGGTGTCTATCGTCTGATGGGTAGTCAACAAGAACCGCTCCAAAAGGCGGGCGTAGGCGAAATTGTCGCCTTGGGAAGAATGGAAGGTATCCAAACTGGCGATACTTTAACTAGTTCTAGTGCCAAGGTCACTCCGCTCCCGAAAGCAGATGTTCTAGCTCCTGTCTATGCTTTGGCGATCGCGCCTGAAAATCGTCGTGACGAGGTGAAATTGAGTGGGGCAATTGGGAAATTAATCGAAGAAGACCCTTCTTTATATTGGGAACAACATGGTGACACCCACGAAGTCATTCTCTGGGGACAAGGCGAAATCCATCTTCAGGTCTCTTTAGATCGGCTACGTCGCAAATACAATTTACCGATGACCACTGGTTTACCCCAAGTTCCCTATAAAGAAACCATTCGTAAAGCTACGACTTCCCACGGTCGTTACAAACATCAAAGTGGAGGGCATGGCGCTTTTGGTGATGTCTATCTCGACATTAAACCTTTATCTCGGGGAGAAGGCTACCATTTCCATCAAACTATTGTAGGTGGTGTGGTGCCAAAACAATATATTCCTGGGGTAGAAATGGGAGTGCGAGAATATTTAGCTCATGGTCCTTTGGGTTTTCCTGTTGTCGATGTGGATGTTACTCTCACCGATGGCTCTTACCATTCGGTAGATAGTTCGGAACAAGCTTTCAAGCAAGCAGCACGCATTGCCATGACTGATGGCATGCGCCAATGCAAACCTGTACTTTTAGAACCTTTGTTATCGATTAAAGTCTCGGCTCCTTCGGAGTTTACTTCCAAAGTATTGACCTTAGTATCGGGTCGTCGAGGACAAATTCTTGGTTACGAGCATGTCGAAGGTTGGAAAGGTTGGGATCATGTGTCTGCTTTTTTACCCCAAGCCGAAATGCATAACTTTATTATCGAACTGCGATCGCTTACTTTAGGAGTGGGATTTTTCCAATGGAAATACGATCACTTACAGGAAGTTCCCGAAAAATTAGCCAACAATATCTTAGCTACTGTTGCTAGTGATGGTGATGGGAATAATAGTAAAGGTAATAGTAACAGTAATGGCAGGGGTTAATTTCTAGAATGACTTGTAGTTGATCTCAAAATTACTTTAAATCCCTCTTCCTAGAGGGATTTTTAAGATCAAAACTATAAGATGTAAGACTTAGCAAAATTGAGATTGAAATTTACAATCAAGAATAGATCAATAACCACAAAATAATAGGAATCGAGATAAAACTAAGTAATGTAGAAGTGACAATGACTCGGGCTGTGAAATCTTTATCTCCCCCAAATTCACTGACCAAAACCAAAGAACTAACTGCTGTTGGCATGGCACTTTGTAGCACTAATACCTGAAGATCTAAACCTGTCAGATGTAAAAAATTTCCCACACCATAGGCAATACTAGGGGCAATTAATAAACGAATACTCGCAGCTAATAATTCCGAAAATTTTAATTCAAAACGAGTTCTAGCTATTTGCATTCCTAATAAAATTAACGCGATGGGAATTGCCGCTGCTCCTACTTTTTGAATTCCGAGATCTAACTTAAAAGGAACATCACCTGAAAATATCCGCAGAGTTATACCTAATAATAATGCCCAGATTAAAGGCAGTTTCAGAATTAACTTTAATCCAGAGATAATATCTTGCTCTTTGAGAATAGCAGGGCCAAAACAATACATTACAATGCTAGAACCTAACATATAAATTACTGCTCTTGTTAACCCTCCTGTTCCTAAAGCAAAACTTACGACAGATAACCCCATATTTCCATTATTAGGAAATAGAGAAGTGGCAACCAACGTCGTTCGTGAGCATCGAGAAAAATATTTAATATTACTAAGCAACCTTATAGTTAAATAAAGAATGCTAGAGGTCATCGCAAAACCTGCTAGTAAAGCAAAAGAACTGGCTACAGATAGATTATTGCGGGACAAACTATCGATAATCAATGCTGGCGTTAATACATAAAGAGTCAATTGGGAAAGAGTTTGTTGTTGTAGGGGTAAACTCCGACCAGCGATTAAACCAATTAAAATAATCAAGCCTATAGGCAAGATCGCAGAGGTTAAATATATCATAAGCTGTATGCTAAACTGAATAAAATAAAAAAAATTTACAATCTGTTATAAATAGAGAATGTTCAACTCACAGCCATTTAATATGCAATTTTGTTACGTAGTTCGTCACAATTGATTTGTTATGTTGTTCGTAACTATTGAGTAGTAACGTCGATTAGTCCGAAAACTTATGGTTGTCACAACCCCTGCTGCAAAAGCAATAGCCCAAGATAGTCTGCGACTGCAAAAAGTTTGGCAGACTGTTCATAGTAATAGTTGTCCTACGGTATACAATTTCCATCTGCATACTACTGCTTCTGATGGGAGATTAACTCCCTTAGAGATTGTAGATCAAGCTTTGGAATTTGGACTCAAAGGTCTGGCAATTACAGATCATCATTCAGTTAATGGTTATCGAAAAGCCCAAGCATATCTAAACGAGATTCAAGAACAAAACCCTCGCAGTGATTTATTTTCTCTTTGGACAGGTACTGAAATTACCTCTAATTTGCAAGGAATCACTGTTCATATTTTGGCTTATGCTTTCAATCCACAACATCCCGCGATTACACCTTATTTACAATCGATCGCTCCTTTAGGAAAAGAAAGTCAAGCCGAAACCGTAATCAATAGTATTCATCAAGCAGGTGGTTTGGCAATTTTAGCTCATCCTTTTCGTTATCGTCGTCCCGCCAAAGAGTTAATTCCGCTGACTGCTTATTTAGGTATTGATGGAATTGAAGCTTATTATTCCTATAGTAAGACTAATCCTTGGCAAACTAGTCCTCATCAAACAGAAGAAGGTTTAGAATTAGCTTTTAAATATAATCTCCATACGTCTTGCGGTACCGATACTCATGGGACTAATATCTTGCTGCGACTTTAATTTAACAAGGAAAAAAAGAAAAGTCAGTAGAGACTTTGCCCTAAAGGATTTCCTAAAGGATACCGCTGCCCTAAAGTACTAGCTTCCCGTCGCGCACGGGGCGTACAAGCTTTCGAGGAAACCTCGAAAGACAGCCCCTCACCAAGAGAAGTCAAAAGTGCTCTCATCTTCTACCCATTCTCTATAATTTGTTGAAGATAATTAATATCTAAATATGTTGTGTGGGGAGTTTTTCCTTGGATAATATTTAAAGGAGATTCTGCTTCTCCAATCTGATTAACAACTAGAATGGCATCGTTAAAGTCTTGATTTTTGGTGTATTCATTGACAGTTACAATGGTTTTCAAATTGGCTTGGGTAGCAGCCTGTAAACCATGAGCCGTATCTTCAAATACTAAGCAATGTTCTGGTGCAATATTCATCTGGTCTAAAACATAGTGATAAATATCTGGTGCCGGTTTTTTATTGGCTACTATATCTCCGGCTCCAATAACTTCAAACCAGGAAGAATCTAGAGTCGTTTCCAGTAATGCTTTCGCATTTGGGAAACTACTGGTGGTCGCGATCGCTAAACGAATTCCCCTCGCTCTAGCCTCTAAAATAAGTCTTTTAACCCCAGGACGCAAAGGAATCGCACCCTGTTGTAATAGCGATCGATAATATTGACTCTTGAGCTGGTGCGTCTGGACAATAAATTCTGCAAGATCCTCAGTTTGCCAATCTGGTTGATATTTTTCGAGATAAAACTTCAGTCTTTCTTGGCCACCTGCGATCGCGAGTAACTCCCCATAGAGCTCGATTGACCAATGCCAATCTAAACCTATCTGGGAAAAGGCATGATTAAACGCGATACGATGACCATCCCGTTCCGTATCGGCTAAAGTACCATCAACATCAAAAATTAAAACTTTTAATTGATCACTCATTCAATCTTTTCTGATAACTCAAGTTTATTTACTTATTTTCTGTACTGCAAAATATATCACTGAAAGATTCTCTATGGAGTTACAAAAGCACTAGCAATCTCAATAAATTTTTCTTGATAAATTGTATATTTAGATACTAATTATATTTTTTTTGTCAATACTAATTGTTAAAACAGAGAAGATTTATTACTTTTCTTTACAGAAGATAACAAAAGTTATACTCTTTGCTTACTTAAAATTATGGGACTAATTAAAGGTGTTCAGATTCGTACCCTGGAATCTATCCAAGGGGGAATGATGGAATTTTATCCCCCTCAATCTAGCAATGAAAATATGGTAGTCACGACTCGCGCGTTCCCTTGCTCGGTCGGCGTTCCCTGTCTTGGTGCGCGACGCGAAGCTAGTCCTTTAGGGCGTCTCTTGGTCAGCATTCCCTTGCGTCTTACGCCGCCCTAAAGGATACCGCTCCGCATAACGCGGGGTCTGACCGCTTCCTTAGCTGCTTACAAAGCAGCAGGGTCGCACCGCTTGCCCAGAACACGAAGCTGGGCTTGTCCCCAGAACACGGAGCTGGGTAAACAGATCGGTGCTCTGGATAAACGGATTGAAAATTCCGCGGGTTCCGACCACTGTCGGCGGCGCGGGATCGCTCGTCAAAATACCAGCCAATGCTGTTGATGATTTATTCGTTCATCGACATCAAACAGACCAGTTGTTAGTCGTCAAAGGTAGTTGTGTTTTAGTGGTTTTGTATAACAGACAATATCAATATGTTCCTTTAAGCGCTAACGTCCCCCAAGTCGTCACTATCCCACCAAAAATTCTTTATGGAGCCATTAATCCTAATAATGAAGATTGTTTGTTAGTTAATGCTGTATTGCGTCACGGCGAACCTCAAGAAAAAGATTATCAGCCCGTAAGAAAGCCCTTTGAATATCAGATAGGCGAAGCAAAATTAAGCTTACAAAATCTGGAGACAAAAGCTTCGATGCTCGCTTTATATTCTTAAAATTTGGCTGCAAAAGCCATAAAGGTAAAACTCTTGTCTTACTGTGTCTTTAGTCGGCGTGGGAGTAAATCAGCACAGTATTCAAGAAATACTCTAAAACATTTACCTCATACCGAATCTGATTTAGATACCCCACTTAAAAATTAGACAAGACAGAGGACAGAAGGATTTTATCAGGAACAAAGAAAAAGGGGTTTTGAGATGCGGATTTGGTATAAGACAGGTTAAACATTATTGCTACATTTATAGCGCTACGCGCAAGTCAAAAGTCAAAAGTCAAAAGTCAAAAGTTGACCAGAACAGGTTTTCAGCTCATACCAATGTCCTAACCTGAGTGCGTAGTGCTATACTATTGCTCCGTCTTTACGCCGAGGTACTGTCAAGGTAGAAATGAGGAATAGAAGTATGCAGGGGAGCAGGGAGCATGGGGAAAAATTTATTCCTCAAAACAAAGTTGACGCTCTACCAGGCGCAGGCAGTGCGCTTCCCCCTTTCCCCAAAACAATTACAAAAACTAAAGGTTTCAAACTAGAAGCGGTTTAACTTTTTCCCTTATCCTACTAATCAATAGATAGGCTGATTCGAGAATTACTGCTAGGTAATTTATTGGGCACTGCTCCTTAAACGACAGCAGCACTATTTTCAAACCCCCAACGACCGACAAGGCCATCATCTAGGTCGACAAAATAGAGATTCTCATCAGGACCTTGAGTTATTTGTACTACATTCTGCATTCCGGTGGCAAAAGTATCTACTGATGCAATAACGCCACCCTCCCCAAAACTGACATGACGGACAATTCCTTGACCGAGATCATTAAAGAATAAATCGCCTCGATATTGAGCCGGGAAAGCGTTACCACGATAAATATCACCGCCGACAATTGCGTTAATATTATCAGCACCATGACTTAAAGCCAAAATCGCTGGGGTGGCTTCTCCTCCACTAGCGTAAAAAGCTTGAGCTTCTGGCAGAGATTCATATTCTGGTGTTCGAAGATTGTTCCCATTGCCCCCTTCATAATAGGGCCAACCAAAATTAGCTCCTGGTGCACCAAAATTGATTTCTTCCCAACTAAACCAACCCACATCGCCAGTGTAGACGCCTCCTGTGACCTCGTCTACAGTAAAGCGGAACGGATTACGAAAACCATATTGATAAACCTTAGAGCGATTACTATTAGGATCGCCATCATAATAAGGATTACCTGGTAACCCAGCTCCTGTGAGAGGATCAATCCGCAAGATTTTTCCTGAAAGGGTATCGAGATCTTGAACGCGTACCGTCCGAGGATCAACTTGATTAAAAGAAGTCCCATCTCCATTACTAAAATATAAAGCCCCATCAGGCCCAAATTCTACTGCTCCAGTCGAATGAGAGACACTATCTGCAGCAAGAAAATCAGGGGTTTTGTTCCGTATGCCCAGAGCTGCAGGTTCCTCAAAATTAGTGGTACTATCAACGAATCCATTGAAATTATCCCAAGTACTGTTGCGACCTACAATTACTTCTTCACTACCAGGAACAGCTGTAAAAGTATCCAAGTCAATGGTAATTCTACTGAGTCGCCCAGCACGATTTCCTTGTCCATCGGGACCAGCTAAACCACTATTATCGTTAACTTGAGGAGGATCGTAGGTATAGGCGGCATACAGATAGGGACTGCCATTTAAAAAGTCAGGATGAATCGCAATATCTGACAAACCTCGATCCTGAAAGTCATTGACTTGAGCCGAGAGATCAATCACGGGAGTGGGGAGTACTTGACCATTACGAACAGCTTTGATCACTCCTCCTTTTTCGGCGACAAACATCGTGGCTCCATCAGGAGTCCAATCGATTGCTGTCGGTAGAACTAACCCAGTAACTACATCTTGCCGAATCGGCTCTCCACTGGGTCTCCCGCCACTGGTAGAAGATGAGGGATTAGGACCGCCAATTTCAATAATGCCGCGGAATCGCGATTCGGTTCCTGAGACATCATCCCATTGTCCCGTCGGACCAAAGTTAATGACGGCAAAGTCTTGACCCCCGTCCTGATCATTAGGCTCTCCTGGAGTCCAGTTAGTATAAGTCACTGGTTGGCCACTAATCCATCGATATTGACCTTCAGCTGGGGCATCGGTAAAACCTGTCCAAAATAGCTCATCAGCCCCAAAGTTTGCTTTGAGCCAGTCTTCTTCTGCCGCATCATTGATCGTCACGAGATTACCACCCAAATCTTCTGCTTGTTTTTGGGCTGCTCCCCAGGTTAAGTTTGGGTCAGTCAATAAATACTGGTTGCCATTATAAACCAAGGCTCCAGGTACTATGTCATTATCTTCAATCGTAATCAAGGCCGTTCGCGGTGCAAGTAAACTTGCCCCATTAGTAGCATTGTCGATAGTAAAGCTAAAAGTTTCTGCCCCTTCTGAGATACTATCTTCGAGAATCGGGATTCTGATGGTTTTGCTGGTTTCCCCATCATTAAAAGTGGCTGTTCCCGTCACTGCTGTATAGTCGGAACCTGCGGTGGCGGAACCATTCACGCTGCGATAGTCTACGGTTACTACTCCATCACTACCCTGAGTTCTCACAATCGTGACTGCCACTGCTCTACCGCCTTCACCGGCCGTAATTTGAGTTGAGTTTGGTTCGAGGGAAATTCGTCCTTCCATAGTTTAGTTCTTTGCTGTCAGTGAATATACGTAAGTGATCATACGTAGTATTGCATACAATTTATAATATATAGCCTTCGTTTAACTTACTAGGCGTAAATTTTGTTTTCCTTTAACCTTTCTCCTTGAACCTTAAAAATTACCAGAACTATAGTTTTCAAACTAGGCACGAGTTATTAGACTTTGGCTTCAAAGGCAATGCCTTCTTCGAGCAAGTTAGGAAAGTTGGCTCGAGTATTTTGACCGCTGACTTTCTGGTTCTCTTGCATAGAGATAAGTACCCAGTAAATTACTTTTTTAGAAGCGATTTAAACGTATTAAATCATCTCCTGGTTGAGCCGCTACGTTAAATGCTATCTTTTCTTCGATAAAATTGGGGAAGTTCAACCGAATCTTTTGGCTTTCTGGTTCTCCTGTATAGAGATAAGTACCAGAGCGAGCGCTATTTTGGAAGCGATGAAGAGAAATGTTGAGCTCAGCACTGTCAATGACATTTTCAAACCCCCAACGAACGACAAATTCATCATCTAGGAGCGATCAACTTTTCTTAAAGAGATTCTTGTCAAGATCCTGATCTCAATTCTGAGTCATAAAATTAGCCAAGAAATTATTTCTTGGCTAATATCTTATTTCTTGGCTAAAACCTCAAGTTTATCTGATAGAAATTTTGCAGATTAGACTTTGGCTTCAAAGGCGATGCCTTCTTCGACAAAATGAGGAAAGTTGGCTCGAATATTATTGGCTTCGTCCCCTGTGGCATAAATATAAGTTCCTGGAACCAGAGAATTTTGGAACCGGAAGAAAGAAGTTTCTTCGCCCGCACCTACCCCATAAACGTAGAAGGCAACTCCCTCTTCGATAAATTTGGGGAAGTTCGCCCGAATATTTTGGCTTTCTGGTTCTCCTGCATAGAGGTAAGTACCAGGTAAATCACTATTTTGAAAACGATTGATCTGGATTAAATCATCTTCTGGTTCATCTGCTACTTTAAATGCTTGTCCTTCTTCAGTAAAGTTGGGGAAATTCGCCCGAATATTTTGGCTTTCTGATTCTCCTGCAAATAAATAGGTTCCAGGGCGATCGCTATTTTGGAAGCGATTAATAGGAATGTCGAGCTCAGGAGTATCTTCAAATTCCCAACGACCAACTAAACCATCATCAAGATCGACATAATAGAGATCGCCATCAGGACTTTGTACCATCTGGACTACGAACGTGGAAGCTTCGTCAAACACCTCGACATCACTAATATTTCCATCCGCATCAAAACTGATATTGCGAACAATTCCTTGACCGAGATCATTAAAGAATACATCACCTCGATATTCTGCTGGGACAGTATTTCCCCGCAAAATATCCCCCATGACAATCGCGTTAATGCCATCAGTACCGTGGTTCAGAGCCAGAATAGGAGCGGTCGCATCTCCTCCGCTAGCGAAGAATGCTTCGGCTTCCGGTCGAGATGAATATCCTATTGTTGGAAGATTAATCCCGCTACCACCTTCATAATAGGGCCAACCAAAGTTAGCTCCTGGTGCGCCAACATTAACTTCTTCCCAAGTTCCCCAACCCACATCACCAGCATAGATTCTTCCCGTTTGCGGATCTACGTTATAACGAAAATTATTACGAAAACCATATTGATAAATCTTCGATTGATTACTATTAGGATCGCCATCATAAAAAGGGTTACCTGGTAAACCAGCTCCCGTAATGGGGTCGATGCGTACTATCTTCCCTGAAAGGTTATCAAGTTCTTGAACTCGAAACGTACGAGGATCGAGTTGATTGAAAGAAGTACCATCCCCCATACTGAAATATAAAGCGCCATCAGGACCAAATTCTACTGAACCGACCGAATGGGATAAACTATCTGAGGCGAGGAACGAAGGTAGTTTTTCAACTATACCTCGGGCTGGAGGTTCATCAAAATCATTCGTACTATCAACAAAAGCATTGAAATAATTCCATATATCTTCATCATATCCCTGATTATTAATACCATTACCTACAAGAACAAATTCACTAGTAGGATCGACAGTTAAATTATCCGGGTTAACAGTAAATCTGCTAAGTCGCCCCACACGATTTCCGCCGCCATCGGGGCCAGCTAGACCAGTATTGGCATTAACTTGAGGAGGATCGTAGGTATAGGCAGCATAAAGATAAGGACTGCCATTAAAAAAGTCGGGGTGAATTGCAATATCTATGAGTCCCCGATCTTGAATGTTATTGACTTGAGCAGAAAGATCGATGGCTGGGGTTGGGTTCAATTGACCATCAGCCAAATTATATGATCTGATTACACCACCTTTCTCGGCGATGAAAATCGTTGAGCCATCAGGGGTAAAATCGAGCGCGGTGGGTTGAATTAAACCAGTAGCTAATGTTTTTTTAATCGGGCCTGGTGGTGGTGGTGGTGTTTCGGGATTGGCATTAGGACCTCCAAGTTCGATAATGCCTTGGAGTTGGGTAGTTCCTGAAACATCATCCCATGCGCCTCCAGGGCCGAAGTTCATCACCGCAAAGTCTTGAGCTCCATCAACATCATTAGGTTCTCCCGGAGTCCAGTTCGTATAGGGTGTGGCTTGACCGCTAGACCATTGAAATTGACCTTCAGTCTCGGCATCGTTGAACCCTGTCCAGAGTAGCTCACTAGCACTAAAGTTTTCTCTGAGCCAGTTCTCTTCTGCTCTGTCGCTAATGGTTACTAAATTACCGCCTAAATTTTCAGCTTCGGCTTGGGCTTCGGCCCAGGTTAAGTCTGGGGACGTGAATAAATACTGGTTGCCGTTATAGACCAAGGCATCAGGAAGAAAATCGTTATCTTCAATCGTGATGAAGGCAGTTCTAGGAGCGCCCAGAAATGCCCCGCCAGTAACCCTGTCGATGGTAACGTTAAAGCCTTCTGAGCCTTCGGCGAGACCATCTTCGAGAATCGGAATAGGAATAATTTTGCTGGTTTCACCATCAGCAAAAGTAGCTGTGCCACTGACTAGGGTATAGTCCTCACCTGCATTAGCACCATTGTCTCTGGTAATATAGTCTACGGTTACTGTCCCATCACTACCGTCAGTTCTGATAATTTCGACTCCAACTTCTCCACTGCCTTCATTGGCTATAATCTCATTTGAGTTGGGTATCAGAGAAATAGTTCCTTCCATAGTTTAGTTCTTTATTGTCGGTAGATAGTATGTAATATGTATAGGGTTTCTTAAACTCATAAGATACAAATTTTTACCCCTGAATATATCTTGGTACGCGTTACTTAACCAAGAATTGCTATATAAATATAAAGGTTCAAAACTTCGAGCTTTCAATCAGGTAAAGTTTTGGTAAATGTTGGTACAATTATGTCAAAAGACTAAAAAATAACTAATCCGAATAAATACGGAAATTATTTGACCGCGGAATGCGGTCAGCGCAGCGGGCAGACCCCGCGTTATGCGCTTGCGAAGCTCTACCCGAAGGGGCAGCGGTATCCTTTAGGGCGGCGAAAGACCCTAAAGGACTAGCTTCGCGTCGCGCAAGGGAATGCTGCCCAAGAAAGGCTCCGTCGTCTCTTGGTGCGCGTTCCCTAGATGAGTAAAACTCATCGGGGTCGCACCGCTTTTACGTCGGAGTACCGCGGGCTAGATTATGATCTTAAGGAGAATTAATTGAAAATTCTTAGCAGAATCAACTATTGATAAGTTAAACCGTGTCCAAATACAAAATTGAATTTTTAAAATATAATAAAGCAAAATTTTGCCTCAGTTTATCTGTATTTTCATCGACGCTTTTTCCCCCTGCCTCCGATACTTCACAACAGCGAAAATCTTAAAAACATACCTAAAAAATTCGGGAGAAATATAGCTAGGTGGTTATAACCCCTGGTGGAATAGGAACACGAAGAATAGGACTTACAAACTTGGAATGTCTAATCCTTTTGCTAACGCCGTCATATTACTTATCTTTAAAATATTTCAGTACAACTACCGCGTGGTTTTTGCTAAGTGGTAACAAACCAGTTAATATCTTGATATTTCCCCCTTCCGTCCTGTCAGGTTACGAAGACTCGTTGAACCAAGAATCCCCTGGATTTCTTGAGCGTCGTTTAAACGCTATCTAATGGGAAATGTCAATTATTTCCTCTTCAACGATAAATAAATTATAATTGCTTAATAATTAGTATCATCCCTATAACCATTGAAAATACCCATAGGTATAGATGGTTAAAATATATCCAGTTTGGGTATCCAGCGGTCAGGCTTTGCCTGTTACTGCGTGGTCTTGCAAAGCAAGGCACTACGCGGTCAGTCAAAAGCTGGCGCTAAGCGGTCTCGCAAAGCGAGGCACTACGCGATCGCAAATGTTCTTGAAATCTTACTTCAAGACAATCTTCAAACAGATCCCTTTGACGATTCGCTAAAAATTTCTAACAATTAGCTATACAGTAAATTATGAAAGACCTCACTCGTTACCGAAATATTGGCATCTTTGCCCATGTAGATGCAGGAAAAACTACCACAACCGAAAGAATTCTTAAATTAACTGGGAAAGTTCACAAAATCGGTGAAGTACATGAAGGAGAAGCCACAACTGACTTCATGGATCAAGAACGAGAAAGAGGTATTACAATTCAGTCAGCTGCTACTAGCTGTTTCTGGAACGACCATCAATTAAATATTATTGATACTCCTGGTCACGTTGATTTCACCATTGAAGTATATCGTTCCCTGAAGGTTCTTGATGGTGGAGTTGGGGTATTCTGTGGTTCTGGTGGAGTTGAACCACAATCTGAGACCAACTGGCGTTATGCCAACGATTCTAAAGTAGCTCGAATTATTTATGTTAATAAACTAGATCGTACTGGTGCTAATTTTTACAATGTTGTTGACCAGGTCAAAGAAATTCTTGCTGCGGAACCTTTAGTCATGGTCTTACCCATCGGGATCGAAAATGATTTCGTGGGTTTAGTTGATCTACTCACTCGTAAAGCTTGGGTATGGGACGATTCTGGAGATCCCATGAACTATGAACTTAAAGACGTTCCTGAGGATATGGTTGATGATGTCGAAACCTATCGGGAACAACTCATCGAAACTGCTGTAGAACAAGACGATGATTTGATGGAAAAATATCTCGAAGGAGAAGAATTATCCATCGAGGAAATTAAAGCTTGTATTCGTAAAGGTACTCGCGAACTTGCTTTCTTCCCCACCTATTGCGGTTCTTCCTTTAAAAACAAAGGTGTACAGTTAGTACTTGATGCGGTGGTTGATTATCTTCCTAATCCCACAGAAGTTGAGCCTCAGCCCGAAGTAGATCCCGAAGGTAACGAAACTGGTGTTTTGGCCTATGTCGATCCAGAAAAACCCTTAAGAGCTTTAGCGTTCAAAATCATGGACGATCGCTTTGGCGCTCTTACTTTTATCCGCATCTATTCAGGAATTCTCAACAAGGGAGAAACCATACTCAACACCGCTACGGGTAAAACAGAACGGGTTGGTCGCCTAGTAGAGATGCATGCTGATTCTCGCGAAGAAATTAGTACAGCCCAAGCTGGAGATATTGTGGCGATCGTCGGTTTAAAAAATGTCCAAACAGGTCATACTCTTTGCGATCCTAAATACCCTGCAACCTTAGAACCCATGGTCTTCCCAGATCCCGTTATTTCGATCGCGATCGCGCCTAAGAAAAAAGGTGGTTCCGAGAAAATGGGTTTAGCACTCAGCAAAATGGTGCAAGAAGATCCTTCTTTCTATGTAGAAACCGACCAAGATAGTGGTGAAACCATTATTAAAGGAATGGGTGAGTTGCACCTAGATATTAAGGTTGACATCCTCAAGCGGACTCACGGGGTAGAAGTAGAAGTTGGAAAACCCCAAGTAGCCTATCGCGAATCTATTACCAAAAAAATTCAAGATACCTATACCCATAAGAAACAATCTGGTGGTTCTGGTCAATTCGGTCGCATCGACTACACTGTTGAACCTGGAGAAGCAGGCAGCGGCTTCCAGTTTGAATCTAAAGTAACTGGTGGTAATGTTCCCAGAGAATTTTGGCCTGCGGTACAAAAAGGATTTGAGAACAGTATTGACAAAGGTGTCTTAGCAGGATTCCCCTGTGTAGATCTTAAATTC
The DNA here is from genome assembly GCA_030065615.1 of Xenococcus sp. MO_188.B8. Lineage (GTDB taxonomy): Bacteria > Cyanobacteriota > Cyanobacteriia > Cyanobacteriales > Xenococcaceae > Xenococcus. The sequence goes on from JASJDR010000006.1 coordinate 33,501, forward strand.
ACTCTCAATGATGGTGCTTTCCACCCCGTTGACTCTAGCGCGATCGCTTTTGAGATTGCCGCTAAAGCGGGTTACAGACAATCTATTCCCAAAGCAGGGCCTCAATTACTTGAGCCTATCATGAATGTTGATGTCTTCACTCCAGAAGATCATATGGGAGATGTCATCGGGGATCTAAACCGTCGTCGGGGCATGATTAAATCGCAAACTACCAATCCTATGGGTGTGCGCATCAAAGCTGATGCACCTTTGAGTGAAATGTTTGGTTACATTGGTGATTTGCGTACGATGACTTCTGGTCGTGGTCAATTCTCCATGGAATTTTCTCATTATGCGCCTTGTCCCAAAAATGTTGCCGAGGAAGTAATTAAAGAAACTAAAGAACGCGAAGCTGCTCTTGCTAAGTAGTAAAGTCGCTTTGCAATAAAATATTAGCCTTTTAATTGGTTCAGGGGGAGGATTTAACTCTTGCTGAACCTTTTTTCTTGAACCAAAATAAGACAATGGCTACTCTAAACATAGATAACCTTCCTGATGAATTAATTACCCAAATCGAAAAACTTGCCACTAAAAATAATTGTAGTATCAAAGAACAAGCGATCGCTTTACTAAAAAATGCTTTGATTGACCAAACTACAGAGGCTGAAAATTTGCCCTCAAAATCTATAACTGAAATTATTGAAGAAAGTCGTAATCGAAGATAAAAGCTACCAAGTAATATTCAACAATTAAAAATTACTGTTTTAATTGAAAGAAATCATGATAGATGTGCAATATTTTACGCTGTGTTATAGATGCAAATGTCCGTTTAACATTTCACTATCTTCAATTCCTCGGTATCCTTCGGTAATCGCCAGCACATCATAGCCTAAAGATAAGTCTAAAAACTAGTCAACATCAAATAATGCTAAACTACAAAATACATTGGCGGAAAAAATCCTATGACCACAGCCGCTCAAACCACAACTATAGAAGAGTTCCTCAAGCTTCCAGAAACCAAACCTCCATCAGAATTTATCAATGGAGAAATCATCACCAAACCCATGCCACAGGGTCAACATAGTCTGATTCAGATAGAATTATGTCAAGCGATCAACCAAGTCGCTAACCCCAATAAAATTGCTAAGGCATTCCCAGAACTGCGCTGTACTTTTAGCGGTGCCTCAATTATTCCTGATATCGCCGTATTCCGTTGGTCAAGAATTCCCCTTGAGACTTCTGGTAAAATTGCCAACCGCTTTACAATATATCCAGATTGGGCAATCGAAGTTCTCTCTCCAGACCAAAGACAAATCAAAGTCCTCAGCAACCTCCTTCATTGTTCGCGTCATGGAACCGAACTAGGATGGTTAATCGATCCAGAAGCAGAAAGTATTCTCATTATCGATGCTAATCAGCGAGTGGAAATACTTTCAGGAAATTCTCGGTTAGCAATTCTCAATGGAGTTGAGTTAGAACTAACAGCTAAACAAGTTTTTGACTGGTTAACTCTAGATTAGGGGTACTTTCAGTAGATCGAAAAAGAGCCAAAACCCTTTGAAGTCGGAGGAGTCATACTAAGTTGCGTTCAGATCCAGAACTTATTCATGATGTAGCAGGAGGGCAAGGAGAAAGGGAGATAAAATTACACCTTTGAATATAATTTGGTATTGCCTGTAACTCTCACTCCCAACCCCTATCATCGATCGCCCAAAACCTGTAATCTAAAAAAATAAAACAAAAATACAGATTGAAGGAAAAAACAGTTTGTGGCTATCAAAGAACATCAAATACAAGTTGGTAACTGGCAATGGTTTTATCGTGAAACGAAAGTAGAAAGTGAACGCCCTCGGGTATTATTGCTCCATGGAATTCCTACCCATAGCTATACTTGGCGGGGAGTGATGAATCAATTAGCAGCACAAAAAATTAGTTCGATTGCGCCAGATTGGTTAGGTTGTGGATTTTCCGCCAAACCAGATAAGCGAGATTTTAACTATAGTCCCGATGCTTTTATCGCTGCCTTAGAAGATTTTGTTGCTGCTGTAGAATTAGATAACTTTTATTTAGTCGTTCAAGGTTTTTTAGGTTCAGTAGGGATTCAATACGCTTTAAGGAATGAAGAAAAAATCGAACGTTTAGTGATTCTCAATTGCCCTCTGACGAATCAAGATAAATTACCCTGGAAAATGAAACCATGGAGTTTTCCTTTTGTCGGGGATATGATGACCCAAGATCCTTTGCAGGTAGATCGTACTTTAGAATCAGGAAGCGGTTTTGTCGTTGCAGAAAAAGATTTAGCAGTACATCGTCAACCATTTTTAGAGACTTCTGCGGTGGGAAGATCTTTAATGGCAATCACCAAAGGTCTAAAATTAGAGCAAGCTACGACAGAAATATCCCAGGGTTTAGCTAAATTTAAGACTCCAACCTTAATTCTCTGGGGAGAAGCAGATCCTTGGCTAGACGTTGAGGAAGCTTCAACCATTGCCAAATCTAACTCAGCTATTGAAATAGTTAAACTCCCAGAGGCTAAACATTATCCCCAAGAACATTGGTCTGAAGAGGTTGCTACAGAAATTTTTCAGTTTTTCCGTCGTAAAGTTTTCTAAAAGGGCTAATTCTTGAGACAATTCTTTTTAGTAAACATATATAGATCATTTCATACAATATGAAAATCCTTCGCTCTCTTCTTTCCTTGATGCTAGTCTTGGTTGCCACTGTCTTAGTTAGTTGCAGTGGTCCTACCGCTTCTGTCCCAGAAGTTTATACGCCTGAAAAACTTGAGACCATCAAAATCTATCGTATTCCTGTTGATATCGCTAAGAAGGAAATTTTTACTCTTAGTGGCTTAATCGGCGATGAAAATTGGACAGATGTGAAAAGTGTTATTCATGGTCCTTTAGGTCTTTTGCGAAGAGATTTAAGATATTTATCGGAAGCACTACTTCCCGATGATAAAGAAAAATCTCTTGAGATCTCTGAAGACCTATTTTTGCGTCTAGAAAATCTTGACGCTGCTGCTGATGAGAAAAATTATAGTAACGCAATTGCAGCATACAATAAAGCGATCGCCGATTTAGACGCTTATGTACAACTAATTCCCAATACTTAAAATATTTAACTTACATCATAATTGATTTAGGCTTCACTCTTTATTATGAGTGGAGCTTTCTGATAAGTAATCTCTCCCTCGCAAATAGATAAAGCAGATTCATCGTAGTTGCCGTCAAGATACCTGGCAGACAAAACTTATTTAAATATATATACTAAGATAAACGACAACTAAAAATAGACCTGTATTAAGCAATGATCCCTTCAATTTCTGCACTAAGTAAAATATTTAATGGCTCAAAATATAGAGTATAAACTACCAAAAATCACCAATCATAGTTTATTAGAATTAGCTTTAACTCATCGCTCCTATGCTAATGAACACCCTGAAGTTAATGGACATAATGAACGGCTAGAATTCTTAGGAGATGCCGTATTAGGTTTCCTAGTTGGGGAATTGCTATATCGATTGTACCCTTCGATGAGCGAAGCCGAACTAACCCGTTTGCGATCGCGTTTAGTCGATGAAAATCAATTAGGCCAACTAGGATCGTTAATGAATTTAGGAACATTAATCAGATTAGGTAAAGGAGCCGAAAAAGATAATGGTAGGGCTAATCCTTCCTTACTCAATGATACCTTTGAAGCGATTATTGGGGCCTATTTTCTCGATCAGGGAATCACGGCTGTTACCGCCTATGTCCAACCTCTCTTTACCTCTTTAGCCGAACAATTAGTGAGCGAACAAAGTAATTCTCAGGTGACAACATTTATTGATAGTAAAAATAAATTTCAACAATGGGCATTAGCTAATTATCAAGAAGCACCAACCTATGAAATTATCAAAGAATCAGGCCCCGATCACGCCAAAGAATTTACCGCCCAAGTATTAGTTAAAGGAATTGTTTATGGTACAGGTACAGGAAAAAGGAAACAAGAAGCACAAAAACAAGCAGCCAAAGCTGCCCTTAAAAAATTATTAGATTCATAATCATAAATTATAGATTAACTATTACTTGGTTCTGGTGGTTTAGCAACAACTCTACCATCAGGAAAAATTTCTAAAGTGCCGCCCAATTCTTCTATCTTTCTTCTTGCCAAATCCCGTAGCTGTTGATTTGAATTACTGGTAAAAACTGTAAACCAAGCACCTACTTGAGCTTGAACAATATCGGGTTTGGTCGCTAAGAATTTAGCCGTGTTACGAGCAGCCCTTTCAATTCTTTCATCTCCTGCTATTTTTGCCCATTCTGCTGCCTTTTCATAGGATTTTTGTGCTTTTTGTAGATCCCCTATAAAAAGAATCTCATCTACTCCCTTATATAGCCAAACGAAATATGATTGAGGAATTTCTGGAGTCAGCTTTTGCAATCCTTGATCCATAATTGCCACTGTCTTATCTGGAGTACCACCAAAGACAGAGGAAGCAGGAGAAATCATTAGGTATGCTTGGGTAAAACGAGGGTCTTTGTCAACGATTAATTCTAAGTACTTATAACTCAGACCATAGCCAGTTTGTCTTCTAGCATCTCCATCACCCAAATATTGCAAAAATTCTATCATTGACTTACTAGCAACTAGATTATCAAAGCCAAAAGTAGGAGTATTAGCTAAAAACTCTAACTGCATTTTTTCTACTTCTACTGCTTTTAAGTAGTCATCTTTATCTAATTGAGCTTGTTTTAATTCTTGAAGATGGGGGAGTTGAAGTTTGACTAGACATAAACCTAAAGAAATACTAATAAGACCGACTAATAACAAGTTTATTTTGCTGGTATGATATTGTCTAAATATATTCATCTTCGATCTCCTAAATATAATTTATTGTTTAGATTTGACAATTAAAGATTCAAATATAAGAAGTAAATCTGAAATTTAATTAATAATTTATTGTCGTCGAACAGCTTAAATCTAATTAGCTTTATATAGCTTTATATATTTAACATTCCCATTTATAAAAAAATTTTTAAAGATAAAAATATTGATAATTATTGGACTTCATTAGCAGTAACACAACCATTAACTATCCCATTACCATCAACACTTGTATTAGGAAAACTAGCACTATTAATTTGCAGTTCCTCACAAATGATTGTTGCAAATTCCCCATTAACTCCCTGGGTAACATGAGCTACGTAATCTAAGATATCATTAGCAAATTGTTCACCACCTCTAGCTATGACAAATGCTTCTGTCGAAGTGGCAGGAGTTCCGCCCGGTAGAGCAGGAGTAGTTGCAGTTGTCCCATCTTGAATTGTATAAAATGTTAACTGTAAAGCTATAGGTAAAATATTATTGGCAGGTGGAACATATTGAATTTCATTGATACCGTTGCCTGGGGCAGCGTCTGTATATGAACCTACATTGCCAAATGTCCCAAATTCCATACGATGAACTTGTTGAGATCGGTTAATATTACCAAGAACGTTTTTAGCTTCAGCTTGTCTTCCTTTGGCAACTTGTCCTAAGAGGTTAGGTAGTGCAATAGCAGCTAGAACTCCAATCGTAACAATAACTGCTAATAGTTCGAGGAGAGTAAAACCTTGGTTTTGTTTGTTTGGGAATAGAGAATGAAAGTATTTGCTTAAAGTGATGTTCATTTGAGTTTCACAATTTTCTCAGCATAAATTCAAAAGTATTTATTTAAAAAATAAGCAAGGAAGATAGAGGATTATTGACACCCTTTTTTCCTTGCTTACATTGACGATTAATTTAGTAAAATACCGAGTTTTGTTAAGCCAGGCACTTAAGAGTAATTCTCTCAAGACACCCAACTCAAGAATTAGTTGACTTCCTTACCACCAGTGCATTCAGTAACCAAATTACCAACAGCGCCATCGGCAACAGGAGCAGCACCATTAATGCCAGCTTCTTCACAAATGATGGAGGCAAATCCAGCGCCAACTTGAGTGACTTGAGCTATGTAATCAAGAATGTCATTTTCATAAGTATCAATAGAGGTTGCATCGACCTGCATGAATGTAGGATCGGGACCAGCATTATCCTGAATTTGATAGTATTCAAGCTGTAAAGCTAGAGGTAGTGCATTATTAGGATCAGGAGCAGTAGTTAAAGTAACAGGATCGCCAAGCGCAGCCTGAGAGTAAACTCCAATTTCACCAAAGTTCCCAAATTCCAAACGGTGAGCTTGTTGCGCACGATTGATCGTACCAAGAGTGTTTCTTGCTTCAGCTTGTCTACCTTTAGCAACTTGCCCTAAAAGGTTGGGTAGTGCAATAGCAGCTAGAACCCCGATGATGATCACAACTACCAGAAGCTCGATTAAAGTGAAACCTTTATTACTTTTTTTGTTACGTAAGTTTTGTAATAATTTAGCAGCAAATAGGTTATTCATGATATTATTTCCTCAATAAGTGTATGTGGTTTGTGTTTTGGGTGGTTTTTTGTTTCCCTATTTAAAAACTACCCAGTTTTATTTGCGAACCTATCATTTTTTCAAAAAAAAATTTCTCACAAAAATCTACTGTGCTACAAGTGAGACAAATCACTGACAAAAGATCATTCTTATGATTTTTTTTAAGATTTATTTAGGGTTTAACAACGACAGAATGGTATGATTTCCTCTAGTTTTGAGATCGGTATTGCCTAACCTTCCTATAAAGGTCAGCTTGACGAAGTGATAAAAAATCTGGTCTCGGTTTAGGAAAAGGTTAAAGGGGAAAGAGCAAAGACTATTTTCACTTCTCAACCTTGAACCTCTCGAAGTTATAGCATTAGATATCATGGCGTTTCTCAGATTCATGAGGTATCCCTATCTCCTGCCTCAAAACTAAAAGCTTGGCATCTCAAAGTATGAGAACTGCTATCCCTAATCCTTAGTCCCTAACTACCTATGCTGGCAAAAAGAATCTTACCCTGTCTCGACGTTAATGCAGGACGGGTCGTCAAAGGAATTAACTTTGTTGAGCTCAAAGATGCTGGAGATCCCGTAGAACTTGCTAAAGTTTATAACGATGCCGGTGCAGACGAATTAGTCTTTCTCGATATAACAGCAACTCACGAAGATCGAGGTACTATTATAGATGTCGTTTATCGTACCGCAGATCAAGTTTTTATTCCCCTAACTGTCGGTGGAGGAATTAATTCCTTAGTTGATATTAAAAATTTATTAAGGGCAGGAGCGGATAAAATTAGTATCAATTCCGCAGCAGTACGGTCTCCTGATTTAATCAATCGAGCAAGTGATCGCTTTGGCAGACAATGTATTGTAGTTGCTATAGATGCCAGAAGACGCTCAGACGCAAAAAATCCCGGATGGGACGTTTATGTACGAGGAGGCAGAGAAAATACGGGTTTAGATGCGGTTGCTTGGGCCAAAGAAGTTACAGCAAGGGGAGCAGGAGAATTACTGGTCACTAGTATGGATGCAGATGGCACTCAGGCAGGATATGACTTAGAACTGACTCGTACGATTGCAGAACAAGTAGAAATACCTGTAATTGCCTCTGGTGGTGCAGGGAACTGTAAACATATCTATGAGGCTCTGAGTGAAGGAAAAGCGGAAGCAGCTTTACTCGCTTCTTTACTGCATTATGGACAATTAACAGTCAAAGAAGTCAAAAGCTATCTACAACAACATCAAGTTCAGGTTAGACAAAGTTAAATAAAACTTAAATTCTCCAGCAATAGTACTAAATGATAAAAATTGTGTATTAGAATGAGAAAGAGTTTACATTTCTTAAAAAATGCTGATTCCGATTCTCATATTCGATGTAGCTCTGGTCGCTTGGTCTTTGCACCTGATGCAAGAGGCTTTAAATCGGCAAGAGTTCTCTTTAATGCTTGCCGGTACTCTGGTAGCATTAGCTGCTGCTGCAATGTTAGTGGTCTACTTTCTTGTGGGAAATTGCTTGAGTCAGCTAGTATAGTTGTTAATTTTTATCCCCAAGCTGAGAGAAGAGTTTGCTCAAATCCGCTAGTAACAAAAAGGTTGACTTGAGGTCTAAGAAATTATATTCTTAGGATTAAGCTAAAAGAGCAATATAAGGCTTAAGAACCTGGTTAGACCACTGTAAATAGCATCCTTATATAAGGTTATTGAGTAAGTGCTAACGATAATTGCTCCCAAGCAAGGGGCAAGCAAAGTACTCAAGTTTTAATAAATTCTTTTGAGGACAAGCTATTACCGAATTTAAGCTTGCGGAGTATTTAGCGCTGACGTTACTACGTTAAACGCGAGCTTGAATAGCAAAAATTATCAGTCCATAGCTGTTGGCTTGACTGCCTTGATATATATGGATAGGGCTCTACCAACAGTTCTGTGTGCAATGGATAATAAACGCTAAACTGGGTTTCTTAGTTATGGTTAGGTTTTACAAAGTAGTCACACTCAGTACTCCAAAATAATCTATGTACTGTAAGGAGGAATTATGCGTGCAGTACTAATGGCTGGGGGTTCCGGAACGAGATTAAGACCCTTAACCTGCGATCTCCCGAAACCAATGGTGCCAGTACTCAATCGCCCCATAGCAGAGCATATTATTAACTTATTAAAAAGAAATAATATCAAAGAAATCATTGCCACTCTTTATTATTTACCTGATGTAATGCGTAATTACTTTCAAGATGGTAGAGATTTTGGGGTAGAGATGACCTATGCAGTAGAAGAAGAACAGCCCTTAGGAACTGCTGGTTGTGTCAAAAATATTCAACAGTGGTTAGATGATACTTTTTTAGTCATTAGTGGTGATGGAATTACTGACTTTGATTTACAATCGGCGATCGCATTTCATCGAGAAAAACAGTCAAAAGCCACTTTAATTCTAACCCGTGTTCCTAATCCTGTAGAATTTGGGGTCGTTATTACCGAGCCTGACGGACGCATCAACCGTTTCTTAGAAAAACCCTCCTTAAGTGAAATTTTTTCTGACACCGTCAACACGGGAACCTATATTCTAGAACCAGAAGTTTTAGATTATCTCCCAGAAAACGAAGAATCAGACTTTTCTCAAGATCTTTTCCCCATCCTACTGGCCAGGGGAGAACCGATGTATGGTTATATTGCCGAAGGCTACTGGTGTGATGTTGGTCATCTAGATGCCTGTCGAGAAGCTCAATATGAAGCTCTAGAACAAAAAGTTACTATCGATTTTGCTTACGCAGAAAAATCCTCTCGCATTTGGATTGGTTCTAACACCTATATCGACGCCAGTGCGAAAATTGAAGCTCCAGCATTAATTGGTAATAACTGTCGTATTGGGGCGCGAGTTAAAATTGAAGCAGGAACGGTAATTGGGGATAACGTAACTATTGGCAATGATGCCGATCTCAAACGGCCGATTATCTGGAATGGCGTAACAGTAGGTGAAGAAGCCCATTTACGAGCCTGTATTATCGCCCGAGGTACGAGGGTAGACCGACGAGCTCAAGTTTTAGAAGGAGCAGTATTAGGGCCTTTATGTCATGTAGGAGAGGAAGCCCAAATCGCTCCTGGGGTTCGTGTTTGGCCAAGCAAAAGAATTGAATCGGGTGCCATCCTCAATATCAATTTAATTTGGGGCAATATGGCACAACGCAACCTTTTTGGACAGCGGGGAGTGTCGGGGTTGGCTAATATCGATATTACTCCCGAATTTGCAGTAAAACTAGGTGCTGCATATGGCTCTACTCTAAAGTTAGGAGCAACTGTCTTAGCGTCTCGGGATCAACGCAGTGTTTCTCGGATGGTAAGTCGTTCTCTAATTTCGGGATTAATGTCGGCAGGGGTTAATGTCCAGAATCTCGAAGCAACGGCAATTCCCATTTCGCGTACGATGACTGAACGCCTCGATACAGCAGGAGGACTCCATGTTCGTTTGGAACCTAATCACCACGATCATATTTTAATTGAATTTTTTGACAGGCAAGGCATTAATATTTCCAAGTCAAAAGAAAAGAAAATCGAAGGCACCTACTTTAAAGAGGATTTGCGTCGGGTTTCGATTACTGAAATTGGTAATATTGCCTATCCTGATGGGGTTATTGAAACCTATAGCCATACTTTTGAAACCCATCTTAATATTGAGGCGATTCGCAATAGCCGCTCTAAAGTCGTTATTGACTATGTTTATGCCGTATCAGGGGCCATCTTACCTCAGTTATTAGCTAAATTTGGTTGCGATGCAGTAGTACTCAATGCTAGCTTAAATCAAAACGCTATTTCTAATCAGGAGAGGGAACAGTTACTTAAGCAATTGGGTCAAGTTGTTGAAGCCCTCGGAGCCAATTTAGGGGTTCAGGTATCGGCTAATGGAGAACAATTTATTCTGGTAGATGAATCAGGATTACCAATTCGTGGAGAAAACTTAACGGCTTTGATGGTAAATACGATCTTTACTGCCAATCCCCGTAGTACTGTAGTTGTTCCAGTTCATGCCTCTAGTGCAGTGGAACAAATTGCCCGGCGTCATGATGGTCATGTCATTCGGACTAAAGTTAATCCCACTGCTTTGATGGAAGCATCCCAAGCTAATCCTAATGTGGTTTTGGGTGGTAGTGGAGAGATTGGTTTCATCTTTCCCCAACTTCATCCAGGGTTTGATGGCATGTTTGGGATTGCCAAACTGATTGAAATGTTAACTATTCAAGAGCGCTCTTTGGTAGAAATTCGCAACGAACTCCCTTCTGTATGTCATAAATCTCATACTGTACGTTGTCCGTGGAAGATTAAAGGTTCATTGATGCGTCATTTAGTCGAGACTCATCCTACAGAAAATTTGGAGTTGATAGACGGGGTAAAAATTATTAATCCCCAAAACGATAATTGGGTACTGATATTACCTGATGCAGGAGAGCCTCAAGTTCATATCTTTGCTAACAGTGAAGATCGTAATTGGGTGGATCAAAGTCTTAGTGATTATCGTCAGCGAGTCCAAAGTTTTATTGATCATGAACAAGGGTTGGTCATTGAACAGTAAACATTTATCATTGAACATTAATAGTAACTAGTTATCAGTTGATTTCTGGTTTCTTTGATACAATTGGACTTAATAATTTGGAGTAGTCAATTTATGAATAGTTGTGTTTTGATGGCTCAAATCGTTAGTGATCCTGAATTGCGTCAAACTCAAGACGGAACTAATGTTGCCAATATGTTAGTTGAATTTGAGAGTGCGCGACCAGAGGATCCTACGTCAAAGCTGAGAGTTGTTGGTTGGGGTGGTTTAGCAGAAGAAATTAGTCAAAGATATAAAAATGGAGATCGCGTTATTATTGATGGCCGTCTAGCGATGAATCTAGTAGATATGCCAGAAGGCTATAAGGAAAAGCGTGCCGAATTAGTAATTTCGCGAATTTTCCCTTTAGATAGCAGCAATCAGAGTTACCCGTCTACTACAGCTACTAGTATTTCCCAGAAAACTCCTTCAAATGCAGTTAATTTAGAACCTGTGCGGGTTGCTCAACCTAAACCTGTTAGCACTGAAGTTTCTCCTCCTCCTCAGATGGAAACAACTCCCCAACCTGCTGCAACTCCTGGAAATTATACTGATGAGCAACTTGATGATATTCCATTCTAAATTAAGGTAAAAGGTAAGAGGTAAGAGGTAATAGGTACTCAATTCTAATATCTATCCTCTCTCAAAATTATTCTTAAAATTAAAGTTTTAAACTAGACGCAGTTTACAGTATTTTCTTGCTCTTGCTGAAACTAAAAAATCAACAGAATAGACTTAAAACTTAAAGTCTTGCTATGATTACTTTCTGACCTTCTTTTTAGGGCGTGTAGCGTCCTTCAGGGAATTTTGAGAAACAGTATTAGTAGTATGGAGCTTAATCTTGAAATAAGAGGACAAGGATATCCTATACTTTGCTTGCATGGTCATCCTGGTTCTGCTGCCAGTATGTCCGTATTTACTGATGTCCTCTCTCAAAAATATCAAACTATTGCTCCCGATCTTCGAGGATACGGTAATAGTCGTCACCGAGGAGATTTTGCCATGGAGAAACATCTAGAAGATTTGCAACAACTTTTAGAGCAATATCAAATAGAAAATTGTTTATTACTAGGATGGTCTTTAGGTGGGATTCTCGCTTTAGAATTGGCAATTCGCGATCTCGCCAGAGGCGAGGCACTGGGTGAGCGCAATAGGTTTAGTGGTATCATTTTAGTGGCTTCAGCAGCAGCTCCCCGCAGCGATCATCCGCCCATTACCAAACAAGATTTGATTTATACGGGAATTGCGGGAATTATTAATTATCTTAAGCCTGGATGGTTGTGGAATATTAATCGTTTTGGCAAGAAATCTCTATTTCGTTATCTCATTGCCCAGCAAACTCCCGAAGCTTATCAATATTTGGCGAGTTTTGGAGTACCTGCTTATTTTAAAACTTCTGCTGCGGCAAATAAAGCTTTATCTAATGCCATTGCTCATGGTTATAATCGCCTCGAAGATCTTGAAAAAATTGAGGTTCCTTGTTTAGTCTTAGCTGGAGAATGTGATCGGCATATTACGGCTAACTCTAGTAAAAAAACGGCACAAAAGCTCAAGAATTCTCAATTTATTTGTTATCCTAATACAGCTCATTTATTTCCTTGGGAAATTCCGCAACAAGTCTTACAAGATGTTCAGGAATGGCTAATCGCTAGTAGTTTACCCTCGAATGGGGCCTAATTACTATCAAAATCTTGTGACTACGTACTTTATTTGAGAAAAATGTTCTAAATCATCTTAATTTTAATTTTTATCTTGTATCGTTGTGCCTTTTTTATTGACTAACCCATTGACAAATTAATTGGCCTTTAACTGTTTTCCAACGTGCTACTAACTTTTGTTTTTGAGGCGTATTTAATTCTTTATTTGGTAAAGATTTATTATGAGTTAATGCTTTTGCTGTACTCATCATTTTCTTTCTCCTTGAGGTATTGATTGCTTTGATTATCAGTATGAATGAGATCTCGAGCAGAAAAAATACCCAAAAGTTGAGAAAAGTTCAGGATTAGAATTAAGAAAAATTCAGTAATCGAAAAATCTCAATCAAAATTACTCGGTACCATAAGCTACAAAAACTATATATATCACGACTACAAACAAAGACGGTGTAAACACGAGCAAACACACGAGCACAATAGCAAAAACATTGCTCGTTTTTTTCTCTTTCTGCCAATTAAAAAGGAGAACAATAGCAATAAAAACAACAACAACAAGAATTTGTATTGCCCTTTTATTACTAGTGTTTTTTCCTTATTATCCCATTTAATGGGAGGCAGGTTCGCTCATCAAGTACTTTAGTGATTGGCAACTAAAGTCTGTCCACCTTACAAAGCACAAGATTTCTAGCAAATAGGACTGCTTATGCAGAGACCATTCCGCCAGCAGCCTGAAAGCGCGCTCGTGCTTTTTTAAAGGCTTGATTAGCTCTATTTTTTTCTAGAGGATCACCAGTTTGTTCAGCAGCATCAACATTCGCTTTAGCAGATTCGAATTCAGTCCGAGCTGATTCGAGATCGATATTTTCTCCAATCTCTGCACCATTAACCAAAACCTTGATTATGTTATGTTCAACTTCAGCAAAACCACCCATAAGAGATATTGCTTTCCAATCTTTTCCTGGACGAACTCGCATCACACCAATCTCTAGAGCAGTAATCAATGGTGCGTGATTAGTGAGAATCCCTAATTGTCCTGTGGTACTCGGTAGAATAACCTCTTCTACCTTATCTTCCCAGACAATACTATCGGGAGTAATTACTTTTAGATTTAATGACATTTTAATCAGTTAACAGTTAACAGTTATCAGTTAACAGTTATCAGTTAACAGTCATCAGTTATTAACGGCTAGATTAAAGCTTCGGATGACAAGCTATAAATTACAACGTTTAAGTGTTGGGACAGAATTGGATGGAATTTCGTCCAGATACTTACTAATAACTAACAACTGATCACTGATCACTGTTCGCTGTTTAAGCCGCAGCTTTAAGTTTTTCAGCTTTAGCTTTAGCTTCATCTATATTTCCTACAAGATAAAAAGCTTGTTCAGGTAAATCGTCTAACTCACCATTAAGGATCATCTGGAAACCTTTAATAGTTTCTTCTAAGCTGACATATTTACCAGGAGAACCAGTAAATACTTCTGCCACAAAGAAAGGCTGAGACAAGAAACGCTCAATCTTACGAGCGCGATCTACAACAACACGATCTTCTTCAGAAAGTTCATCTAGACCCAAGATGGCAATAATATCTTGTAATTCTTTATAGCGTTGTAAAGTAGACTGAACTGCACGAGCAGTGCCGTAATGCTCTTCTCCTACAATGCTGGGTTGCAACATAGTACTAGTAGAATCTAGAGGATCTACCGCAGGGTAAATACCTTTAGAAGCTAGCGCCCGAGAAAGTACAGTAGTACCATCTAAGTGAGCAAACGTAGTTGCAGGTGCCGGATCAGTTAAGTCATCGGCTGGTACGTATACTGCTTGAATAGAAGTAATAGAGCCTTCTTTTGTAGAAGTAATCCGCTCTTGTAAGTCTCCAACGTCAGTACCCAGAGTAGGTTGATATCCTACCGCAGAAGGCATCCGACCAAGAAGTGCGGATACCTCTGAACCAGCTTGTACAAAGCGGAAAATGTTGTCAATAAATAAAAGTACATCTTGTTTACTAACATCGCGGAAATATTCTGCCATGGTTAAAGCAGATAAGCCAACGCGCATTCTTGCTCCAGGTGGTTCGTTCATTTGCCCGTAAACCAGAGCAATTTTCGATTCTTCAGGGTTTTCTGCGTTGATAACGTTGGACTCGATCATCTCGTTGTAAAGGTCATTTCCTTCACGAGTACGTTCGCCTACACCACCAAATACAGATACTCCACCATGTTGGATCGCGATATTGTTGATAAGTTCCATCATAATCACGGTTTTACCAACTCCAGCACCACCGAAGAGACCAATTTTACCACCTTGACGATAGGGAGTAAGTAAGTCTACGACTTTGATACCAGTTTCAAATACTTTAGGTTTGGTTTCTAAATCTGTTAATTTAGGTGCCGCTCTATGGATGGGAGAAGTTTCCTCTGTGTTAACAGGACCTTTGTTATCAACAGTTTCGCCAAGAACGTTAAAAATTCTACCTAAAGTAGCTTTTCCTACAGGAACACTAATGGGTGCTCCTGTATCATTAATGTCCATGCCTCGTACAATACCGTCAGTGCTACTCATAGCAACTGCACGAACTTGATTATCACCAAGTAGTTGTTGTACTTCACAAGTTACAGCAATATCTTGTCCGGCTGCGTTTTTACTTTCTACTCTTAAGGCATTATAAATGCGGGGCATTTTTCCACTGGGGAATTCAGCATCGATAACGGGACCGATAACTTGAGTAATTTTACCTACGGTTGTTTTATCTGTTGTGGCTACCATGCTTTGCTTCTACTTGGTGGTTTAGATATTTAATATGGCAGAGTAAATCTTAATTTAATCTAAAATTTGCCATCTTATAGATTATCACCTTATGGTGTGGCATGTCTTAGATAATGAGGAGATAAATGAGATTCATCTACTAATATCAGGTTGGAAGTATTATGTTTCTGGTTGATCATCTGATTCTGCTTCTTGATATCCTAGTCCAGAACAGAAAGAACAAGTTTCTGTGCGCTGAATCTCTCCTGCACAATCTCGAATTTCGTTATAGCCTTTGCCTTCGCAATAATGACAAGGTTTTTTTTGGGTCATGGTTATTATGATGCTATTTGAGTCAAACGGAATTTATGAAACAAGTAATTAATTATTAATCTTTACTCCAAAGTGCTAGTCCCCCGCCTCTGCCCCTAGCAGCAATAGCGGAATCTGTTATGTAAAAGTAAGCAAAGAAGGCTTGCTGAGAAATCTTATCGGTATAAAAACTTGCCTCTTTAGTTTTTCCACCGCGAATATAGCCGTCATAGAGGGTAACGCCGAGTAATTTTACTTTCATTCTGGTAAAATCAAACGCCAAAATATTTTGAGGAACTAGAAATTTAACTGGGCCTGTTAATGATAAGTGTAAGCCTCCAAGATTCACTCGATTTTCAACCTTTCCTTGATTTGTCGATAATTCTTTACTAGAGAAATAATTAAGAGAAATTTTGACAAACCGAGGTAAATATCTTCCTGAACCAAGAACAATTCCTGCTTTTTTTCTGGTCTTTTTAGTTCCTGTGACGAAACATAGTCGCCAATTACCAATTAAACTTTCCCAGGGGTAAGTAATTTTCTCTTTTTTAGCGTTTTTTTCTACTTTTAGCAGGGCATTTACAACTTCTGAAGCTGAAGGCAAATTAGTTTGATCACTAAAGTAATTAGCTGCCTGTTGCAGAATAGAATTGCTTGTTATCATATTTGGGAATTTAAGTAATCTTTAGATCAACTTATTTATTTGTTTCACAATAGACTTATTACTTTTACCTTTTATCTTTTATCTCTTTTATTACCAGGAAATTTAGTCCCCATCTCTGTTAAAGCTGAGAAAACTAGATAAACAATCAGCAAAGCAAATCCAATTAAAAAAGGAACTAGATCATGATTCATAACACTTAAATTTATAGTCAACGTGACAATAAATAAAAAACATCCCCTAGACTACCAATCAACAGGGAATGTATTCAAATTTTAATTTATGTAAATCTAGATTAATAATAACACTGATGGCTTAATCGTTTCTTGCTTCAAAGAACAAATTTGGCGATTTTTAACTTAATTTAAGCTAAATTTAATTTCCAGTTTTGATATTATTCTTGCTGCAGGTTCTCTAATCTTTTGAGAGAATAGGGGTTCGCCTTCAATTTGCAGGATTTTATTTTTTTTATGTTCGACAAACTAACAGCACCCACCACAGGTAGTAAAATAACCTTCAAAGATGGGAAACCAATTGTACCTGATGATCCGATTATTCCTTTTATTCGAGGTGATGGCACGGGAGTTGATATTTGGCCAGCTACAGAGAAAGTAATCAACGCTGCAGTAGCCAAAGCTTATGATGGTAAACGCAAGATCAATTGGTTTAAAATTTATGCTGGAGATGAAGCTTGCGAAAAATATGGTACTTTCCAGTACTTACCTCAGGATACTCTAAAGGCAATAGAAGAATATAAAGTTGCGATCAAAGGACCTTTAACGACACCTGTAGGTGGTGGGATTCGCTCTCTTAATGTCGCCCTAAGACAAATCTTCAATTTATATGCTTGTGTACGTCCCAGTCGCTATTATCCAGGTACCCCTTCCCCACACAAAAATCCCGAAAAATTAGATGTGATTGTCTATCGGGAAAATACCGAAGATATTTACTTGGGAATTGAATGGCGCAAAGATGATCCCATAGCAATTCAGTTAATTAATTTACTAAATACAGAATTAATTCCTGCTACTCCTGAACATGGCAAGAAGCAGATTCCTCAGGATGCGGGCATTGGGATTAAACCTATAAGTAAAACAGGTTCTCAACGCCTGGTGAGAAAAGCTATTGAAAATGCCCTCAGATTACCCAAGACCAAACAAAAAGTTACTTTAGTACACAAAGGCAATATTATGAAATACACCGAAGGTGCTTTTCGGGATTGGGGTTATGAACTGGCGACTACAGAGTTTCGAGACCAATGTGTAACCGAGAGAGAATCTTGGATTCTCAGTAATAAGGAAGCTGACCCCGACATTAGCTTAGAAGCCAACGCTCGTAAAATTTCTCCAGGATATGATGCTTTAACTGCGGAAAAGAAAGCAGAAATCTGTCAGGAAGTTGAATCTGTCCTTGAGGAGATTTGGGACACTCATGGAGATGGCAAATGGCAAGATAAAGTAATGGTAAATGATCGCATTGCTGATAGCATTTTTCAACAAATTCAAACCCGTCCCGATGAATATTCTATTCTGGCAACTATGAATCTCAACGGTGATTATGTTTCTGATGCGGCAGCTGCTATTGTCGGAGGATTGGGAATGAGTCCTGGAGCCAATATTGGCGATAATTGTGCTATCTTTGAAGCTACCCACGGTACTGCTCCTAAGCATGCAGGTTTAGACCGTATTAATCCAGGCTCTGTCATGTTATCAGGAGTCATGATGCTCAATTTTTTAGGCTGGCCAGAAGCCGCCGAATTAATTCAACAGGGATTAGCAAATGCGATCGCTGATAGCAAAGTCACCTATGATTTAGCTAGACTGATGGAGCCTCCAGTAGCGCCCTTGAAATGTTCTGAATTTGCTGATGCCATAGTTAGTTACTTCGCTTAAGCAACGGTACAAACTATTGAGTTGGTTTAAGGTAATAGGTGATTAGAGTATTTAGTAGCTGCTAATATTCCCTATTACCCAAAGATAGCGCCTAAATGATTTTTGGAATATAAATAATAATGGTTCATTATAATGCCTGACTCAAAACCTTTTGATATATTCTTTGATAGTATCCAGTCGGCAGTAACATCAATGTATGGCTGTAACCTGTCAGCTTATCCACCCCAGTAGTAAAATCATCTCTACTTCGATACCCTATGTCTGATCTAATAGGAGGACGTTACCAAGTTACTAAGACCCTAAGAAAAACCGGGTTTTGTGACACTTTTCTCGCAAAAGATACTCAGCTTCCTGGGCATCCTTTCTGTGTAGTTAAACAGCTTCAACCTAAATCTAATGAGGGTTTCGTCTTAGAAACTGCTAGGAGATTATTTGATAATGAAGCAAAAGTTCTCTACAGATTAGGTAATCATCCTCAAATTCCTCGTCTTTTAGCTCATCTTGAAGTAGAGGATCAATTTTATTTAGTACAAGAATTTATCGAAGGCAAAGATCTTAGTCAAGAAGAAATTGCTTCTCATCAAAAACCTTGGAATGAAACAGAGCTGAGAGATTTTCTCTTGGATGTACTGGATATTTTGACCTTTGTCCATAAAAATAATGTTATTCACCGCGATATTAAACCTTCTAATCTTATTAGGCAATCTGACGGCAAGATCGTCTTGATTGATTTCGGTGCAGTTAAGGAGATTACCCACATAACCCTCACAGAAGGTCAAGTCAATATCAAAGATGTCACTGTGGCGATTGGAACACCAGGTTATATGCCCATTGAACAACAAAATGGGGTTCCTAATTTCAATAGCGATATTTACGCTTTAGGAATGACGGCAATTCATGCGATTACCGGTTACCATCCCGATCAATTACCTCGGTATGATACGGGGGAAATTAGTTGGCAGGATCGAGCCAATTGTAGCCCCCAGATGGCTCAGATCATTAATAAGATGGTTAAAATCTCATCCTACCAACGTTATCGTAGCACCACCGAAGTTATTGAGGATCTCCAGAAACTTCACCGGCCACCGGAACCCCCTCCCGATGGATGTCAAGCGAAATTCAAAAATATAATTTGGGTTACTGGCATTTTTGCTGTGGTAGGGATTGCCGTTCTGATTCCCAATATTTGGGGGGCAGTCAAAGCTCTAGGACACTACAATCGAGGACAACAACTAACGGAATCGGGAGAATATGAAGCAGCCATTGCAGAATACAATAAAGCAATTTCTATTAAACCAAATTTTGCGATCGCTTGGACTAATCGAGGCTTTGCTCAGGGTAAATTAGGGAAACATGTAGACAAGTTTTCTTCCTGCGCTCAAGCAACTAATGTGGCACCAGATTTTGCCGAGGCCTGGAATTGTAGAGGATTGGCAAGATATGACCTGGGGCAATTCGAACTGGCCCTCAAAGAATATGATCGAGCGATTGCAGTGGATAAGGAATTTTATCGAGGCTGGTTTAACAAAGGTCAAGTTCTGATTAAACTAGGGCAGCATGAAGATGCCATTGCTGCAACCCGCAAAGTACTTGCTATTAAGCCAGACTATTTTTTAGCTTGGACTCAAATTTGTAGTGCTTTTTTCGAGTTACAGCAATACCAGGCAGCTAAAACTAACTGCCAACAGTCCTTGGCTATTAAGCCAGACTATCCACCTACCATTGCACTCATGAAGAAAATTGAACAGAAACTTCAATAATCAAGTCTTGGTCGCTCTATTTACCTTATTTTAAGTATTTTGGTCCAAAAATCAGATCGAGAATGCTAATCGAGTAAGAGATAGATTGTACTCCTCTTTCACTAGACTGAGAACTTACCTTATTACTCTGTAAGTCTTTATCTAAAATCTCTGTCAATAAATTACTAGCAGTTTTAACTGGATTATCTGTGGGCGATAAAGTAAATAAAACAGCTTCACAGCCAGTTGTAGAATCATTGGTCGCACAAATAGTAGGTAATCCCAGCTGTTCGTCTGCTCTAAAACTAAAATTAAAATTTTGAGCTGAATTGTCACTTTCCGCCGTATAGTTGGCAGCTACATATTCATTTAACCTAATAGCTACATCATTACAGAGTTCTGTAGCATTGGCTCCTGATGACGCTAGGAGATTTCCTTGCCAATGGAAAACTGGCTTGGACTCACCATTACTCTGAGATACGGTAACAGAAGTACCATTCTCCTTAATGCAAACAAAGTTGACACTATTCGATACACCTGATTCTGCCATAGCTGAAGTAGTAGCTATCGCCATAACCCCTAATGTTGCCAAGGAAGATATATACTTAAATCTCATAACTTGCTCCTTAAATTCTAAGATTCCCCATCTTGGATTGTTATATTTTTCAGTATGTATACTATTTAATAGTACAACCTATGCCAGATATTATTCACTTTCTTTATTTATTTTTATTTATTTATTGTTTTTCCTTAAAAACATAATCATAGCCATTTTTAAAGTTTTAATCGATAATTTTTTTACAACGTAATATATAGTTTTTAGTACTTGAATATGAGCAGTAATATTCTTGAAGTCAAAAATGTCTATGCTGGCTATCTACGGGATTTGAATATCTTAAAAGGGATAAATTTTCGCATTGCACCAGGAGAACTAGTAGCGGTTATTGGACCTAATGGTGCGGGGAAGTCTACCTTGGCTAAAACTATTTTTGGTTTGTTAACTCCAAATCAAGGAAAAATAAGCTTTAAAGGAGAAAATATTGCTGGTTTAAAGTCTAATCAAATTGTTAGTCGGGGTATGTGCTATGTTCCTCAAATATCTAATGTTTTCAGTACTCTTTCTGTAGAAGAAAACTTAGAGATGGGAGCATTTATTCGTCAAGGTTCCATAACATCTCTGAAAGATTCTATTTATGCGATGTTTCCTCGATTAGCCCAAAGGAGTCGCCAACGAGCAGGGACTCTTTCTGGTGGGGAAAGACAAATGTTAGCGATGGGTAGAGCTTTAATGCTTGATCCAGAATTACTTATCTTAGATGAACCCTCAGCTGCCTTGTCCCCAATTTTGGTTAAGGGGGTGTTTGAACAGATTGTAGCGATTAAGGAAACAGGGAAAGCGATT
The DNA here is from genome assembly GCA_030065615.1 of Xenococcus sp. MO_188.B8. GTDB lineage: Bacteria > Cyanobacteriota > Cyanobacteriia > Cyanobacteriales > Xenococcaceae > Xenococcus. The sequence goes on from JASJDR010000006.1 coordinate 54,874, forward strand.
ATTTTAGTGGAACAAAATGCGAAAAAAGCCCTGATGATGGCTGATCGCGGTTATGTGTTGGAAAATGGATGCGATCGCTTTGAAGGCAAGGGAATCGATCTCCTTAATAATCCCAAAGTCGGCGAGTTATATCTGGGAGCAGCTTATAATAAGTGATTGGCGGGACGACCCTGCGGGCAGACCCCGCGGAGGTTGTCTTTGAGAAAGAAGCGTCCCAAGAAATTTAGTTGAAAGAAGAAAATTTTTGTTTATTTTGTCCGAAGTCCAATCATTATAAGTACCGATAGTTAAAAAATAATACAACCTATTATAAATTGGCTAACAAATGGGACAATTAAGGTAGCGATAAACTTGGCAGTTTAGTGAGGGTGAGTCTACTTTGAAGCTCCAAAACTAAACCCTTACTAAATCCTTAATCAATTAGAAGAGAAGGCTCTGAAGGCATGGTCTCTCCAGCCTAAGGTGTAAAAAAGATGAGATACTCTCTTGTCCGACAACATTCTGAAGAAGACTGTGGTGCAGCCTGTCTAGCCACGGTCGCCAAACACTACGGTCGTACCTTTGCCCTGTCTCGCGTCCGCGAAGCCGTTGGGACTGGAGCAAGGGGCACTACCCTGTTAGGTTTAAGTCGGGGTGCTGATGCCCTTGGATTCCATGCCCGTCAGGTGAGAGCTACTGCGCAAGTAATTGACCGACTCAACGAAGCCCCTCTGCCAGCGATCATTCACTGGAAAGGGAACCACTGGGTCGTTTTATACGGGAAACAGCGGAAAAAATATGTCATTGCCGATCCCGGGATTGGCATTCGCTACCTGAATCGTCAAGAATTAATCAGTGGTTGGGGCAATGGCGTTATGTTGCTCTTACTACCAGACGACAGTCGTTTTTACCAACAACTAAACGATCAAGTAGGAGGTTTTGGTCGTTACCTGGCAAGGGTTTGGCCCTATCGCTGGCTGCTAGCCCAAGCCATTGCGATTAACATTGCCATTGGGCTGCTCTCTCTGGCCTCTCCTTTAATGATGCAACTACTCACCGATGACGTGCTGGTGCGGGGGGATACCCAACTCCTCACTACAGTAGCGATCGCAGTTATCACGATGAACCTGTTTCGAAGTGCGGTGGGTTTAGTTCAGTCTCACCTAATCGGTCATTTTGGTCAGCGTTTGCAATTGGGGTTGATCCTCGAATACGGACACAAACTTTTGTCCTTACCTCTAGAATACTTTGAAGGACGGCGCAGTGGAGAAGTAGTTAGTCGGATTGCTGATGTCAATGCCATCAATGCCCTGGTTTCTCAAGTTGTCCTGGGATTACCTAGCCAATTTTTTATCGCCCTAGTTTCCTTGGGCTTCATGCTGTTTTACAGTTGGCAACTAACCATAGCATCCTTGGCAGCTTTTGTCATTGTCACAGTGGTTAACCTCTTGTTTCTGCCTGCTTTGCGCGCTAAAACCCGTAATATGATCGTTCTCGGGACAGAAAACCAAGGTTTTTTGGTGGAAACTTTTCGCGGGGTCCAAGTACTCAAAACCACCCAAGCTACCCCTCAAGCTTGGCAAGAGTATCAGAGCAATTATGGTCGCTTAGCTAATCTGGGTTGGAGTACGATGAAACTGGGGCTTTATAGTAGTACCCTCACAGGCATCCTTTCTAGTTTCACCAGTATTAGCTTACTCTGGCTAGGCAGTTACCTAGTGATTAATGGCACGTTAAGCATCGGTCAGTTGCTAGCTTATAACGGCATGAGTGGCAACTTTCTCGGCTTTTTGGGGGCAGCAATCGGTTTAATAGACGAGTTTATTACGGCACAAATCGTGATTCAACGCTTAACAGAAGTAATCGATGCCACTTCCGAAGATGAAAATGACTTTCAAAAACCTTGGGCGGCAATTCCTGAATCTGCTGATATCATCTGTACTAACCTCAACTTTCATCACGCCGGCAGAATCGATCTCCTGGAGAATTTTTCCCTCACTATACCTGGAGGTCAAGTTACTGCTCTGATTGGCAAATCTGGTTGTGGCAAAAGCACTCTGGCCAAACTGATTGCTGGTTTATATTCTGTCCAGTCTGGCAATATCCGCTATGGTTCCTACAATCAGCAAGACCTCTCCCTCGAATGCCTGCGACAAGAGGTCATGCTAGTGCCTCAAGAACCCCATTTTTGGAGTCGCTCGATTATTGATAACTTCCGCTTTAGTTATCCCCAAGTTACCTTTGAGCGCATTGTTGAGGCTTGTCAGATAGCTGGGGCTGATGAGTTTATCAGCGAACTGCCTGACAAATATCAAACAGTGTTAGGGGAATTTGGCGCCAATCTTTCTGGGGGTCAAAAACAGCGATTGGCGATCGCTAGATCCCTGGTCACCGAGCCACCGATCTTAATTTTAGATGAATCTACTAGCTCTCTCGATCCCGTCAGTGAAGCGCAAGTATTAGATAATCTATTGTCACAGCGACAGCAACAAACCACAATCTTGATTAGCCATCGCCCTCAAGTTATTGGACGCGCAGATTGGATTGTGATGCTGGACAAAGGGCAATTAAAAATTCAAGGCACTCCCGAACAGTTACGCTCCGTTCCTGGCGAGCATTTAGACTTCCTAGATAGCATTATTCCATCGAGAAAGAGTTTGCCAGTCAAATCCTGCGACTTGCATCCTAACGGTGGCTCTCCCGCCAGCATTTGAATCTTGTTTCATTTTGAAGAGTGAATTGCTCCCCAATCATCATGCTCGATCGCTCTAAATCAGATTTTCTTCCCCAAGTTCAAGTTAATGAATTTTTGCCACCCATTAGTCGTTGGCTTAATTTTGGTGGGCTGATTATCGTTGCTATTGTAGGGTTAGCCATTCCTCTAGCTTCCGTGACTAAATATAAAGTCACTGTCAGAGCCCAGGCCAACGTCCGTCCAGCTGGAGAATTGCGACTGGTTCAGGCTGCTACAGAAGGCCCGATTATGCAGGTCTTAGTTGAAGAGAATCAACTAGTCACAAAAGGAGATATCATTGCTACTATTGATGATTCTCGACTGCAAACTCAAAAAAGTCAACAGCAAAACAACATCGGGCAAGCCCGATTACAAATAGTGCAAATTAATGCCCAAATTACTGCTGTCAATAATCAGATTTTAGCTGAAACTGACCGAATTGACCGCGCTGTTACTTCTGCTGAAGCTGAATTAGACCGCCGTGAGCGCGAATATCAAGATAAGCTGGTTACTACCGTCGCTGATGTCGAAGAAGCCGAGGCCAATTTCAGACAAACCGAAGAAGAATTGCAAGAAGCTGGAGCACAGTTAAAGTCTGCCCAAGCCAACTTAAGGTCAATTAAAGCTGCTTTAAACGCAGCTCGCTCGAAACGCGATCGCTATCGTCCCATCGCCGAACTAGGAGCTTTGTCTCAAGATCAATTTGAAGAAGCAGAATTAGATGTCCAACAACAAGAACAAGCAGTGGCAGCACAAAAAGCAACAGTTGAAGCGCAACACCAGACCATTGAAAGGTTACAACAAGGAGTTAAGGCAGCAGTTGCTAGGTTAAAACGGGTTCAAGCTAGTCTCAATCCCAGTTATGCTGAAGTTGCGATCGCGCGATCGCGGATTGCCCAAGAACGAGCTAGTGGTCAAGTTAGCCTCGCCACCTTAAATAAAGAAAGGGAAGCTTTACTTCAGCAACGGATTGAGATCAATAAACAATTAGAACGAGACATTCGCGAACTCCAACAAGTAGAAATCGATCTCGGGAAAACTACAATTACTGCTACGGCAAACGGTATTATTTCCGAGCTTGCTTTACGCAATCCTGGGCAAACTGTGCGTCCGGGAGAAGAAATTGCTCAAATTGTTCCTAGTAATGCTCCCTTGGAGGTAAAGGCAGCAGTTTCCCCAGGGGATATTGGCAAAGTAGAAACAGGTCAAAAGGTTCAAATGCGCGTCTCTGCTTGTCCTTATCCAGATTACGGTACTCTCTCTGGTGTGGTCAGTCAAATCGCGGAAGATACCACTAAACCTCAACAAAATAATGGTACTGCAAATTTATTTACTCCTTCTGGCCAGAAGGGAAATCCAGTTAATGCTTTCTACGAGGTAACAATAAAGCCAGAAACCCTGACTCTAGATCGAGGCAAACATCAATGTGAAATCCAATTAGGAATGGATGGTAGAGCCGATATTATTACCAAAGAAGAAACTTTACTGCAATTTATGCTCAGGAAAGCCAAGTTGATCGCAGATTTTTAATTCTCAAACTAAATTATTTATTTCTATTAATCAGATTACATCTCCTAATTTTGCGTCAATTATAAATAATTTATTAACACTAAAATATCGATTTATTTACATTAATAATGCATTGTACCTAAAAAAATATAAAAAATAGCAAATAGATTTAAATCAAATAGATATAATAAAGATGGAGGTGATAAGTAGCAAACTTTTGATAGAAAGTAGCAAGTTAGAAAATCCAGCTAGAAGTAAGATAAGGATTAATCGGGTTGACTAACAAAATTTAATTAGCATCAGAGATAGGTTGTTGAACCTTTAACATAAGTCTAGTAGTCACATTACGCCTTATTTTCGAGAGTTTAGAGTAGGGATTAGATTTTAGATACTTTTCAAGATTAGAGTGTGGAACAATTCCTATCGAATAATTAACGCACCTTGAATCCAATCCTAGCCAATCCGAATTAAACAATATTTACTACAGATTATGGTATTCAGGGCAATTGGTCAATCGCCCTTAGAGAATCAAGTGTCGTATTCTTACTTCAAATTAGTATAAATATTACTTCGGAAGTTTATTTCGAAGGAGGTAAATTATGCTAGATATTAACAAAATTCCGCAAAATACTTCGGCCAATCAAGACCTTTTCATTGATTTAAATGATGAAAAAGCTGAAAAAATTAGTGGTGGATACGAGGTCTTCACAATTGGGAACAAAACCCATTACAATGTTGGCTACTCCGTAGATGGTAAATCATGGAAACACAAACCTGGTAAAGTATGGATCTGGACTGCATGGAAAGGAGGAACTATTAAATTTGATCAAGATGGTCGCTCAGGAGTGATAAGTTACAAAACATACAATCTAGCCAATGGAGGAAAGTATGAATTTCAATATAATTTATCAACTCATGGTAATCCATACGATATCGAACTCTATGACATAGGCTAATGCGTAAATCTGCCATCTTTCTTCGCGCAGGGGTTAGAGAGAGTATTGAGAATTGCTGAATCAGTAATGCTGTTTCCCAATACTTCTACTCAGGTACTTATGAAGATGGTAGATAAAAGTAAAAGTGAAAGGTACTTGAGTAGGAAGCAACTAGGAATATCTTCTGGCATACTGTGTTTTCCAAGGAGCACTTGCGGGCTTAGTTCTTAGTGATAGTGAGGAGTTAATTAGCTATTTCATACTTCTTTGACCTAACAGAAAAAGATAAGATGCGTACTTACTAGCCGACTGGAGTATTGCGATAGGGGTATTTTGGTTGATGCAGGGATGAGGCGTAAATATTAATTGTGTTTTCAGCTCAAAAGTATCAGGGATGCGTCTCTGGAGTTGTTCAAAGGGCTGGCGTTATAAAGCTTTGGTTGGTATAGCTCATCTGATTTCAGGTGAGAAATATTGGCTTTAAGACTATTTCGATTAGAGTTAACAATGTAGAATCGCCTAAACTACTAGATCGCCGTTTAGACGATGTTTATGGGGAGCGATCAAGAACTACCATCAGTTATCAGCAAAATATTACTTAATAAAAATTCACATAGGTTTGTTACTTTGATGAGAAATGTCCAAACCCAGGTATTATATACTATGACTCATAACATTTAGTTGTCTGAATTAATTATATTTGGTAAGTAGCAGGAGAAAAAATGGATTTAATAGCAGGTATTTTCAGTGCTTTTGGCAATATTGACTTTAACGTAATTTTCCAACTAACTTGTGTGGCTCTAATTATGGTTTCGGGCCCTGTGGTGATCTTTCTTTTGGCACTACGAGGCGGAGATTTGTAAAGATACATTATTATTCTTTAATTTTTTACTGAATTTACCCTTCTCAAGCAGGAAGGGTATTTTTATGAGCATAATCACAATTCAAGCCAAAAAAACGTTAGTATGGCTAATTAAAAACCAAAAATAGCAATAATTATCGTGTTTGATTTAGAACCTCTGTTTGAATTTTCCCGTAATAACTGCATTGCGATTTGTGCTTTTCTCGTTCCTGCTAATTTGATAACTACTCTACAAACAATGATCTTGGTCTTCTTGAAACGCCCTCTCTTGACTACTAGCCTATCTGCTGCGATCGCGATAACCTTTGCTTTGACATTATTTTTCCATGTTGCCACCTGGTTCATTATTGGAGTAGTCACTCCTGTAACCTTTATTTTGGGCGCATTAGGGACTACCTGTATTTTGATTAATCTTGCCGCTATTATCTACAGACGAAAACTATATTTAGCAAGGCAATATAGGTAATTAGGGATTTTCTTACCCGTTCATCATCCCCGATCCTATAAGTTATGACTATAATTGAGTTTCTTGATTCTAGAAAGAGACTGAATGAGCATTAATCGACGACGATTATTAAAGTTATAGCATTGGCTACATCACCGAGTAAAATCATACTTCAAGTCTGGACTGCTGATGGTCAACCTTTAGATAGCAGAAACTCAATCAGCTTGATTTTTTCACCTTAGATGATGAACCAACTTCAGACATCAAAGAACAAATTGCCAACCATATTTCTGAAGTTACCCGTTATTACCAAGGCAAGATTCCCTATTACGATATCATTAACGAAGCCAATAAAATTCCCTGGGCTAACGAACTCAACTTCAGTACGGAACAATTTTTAGAATTGACTCCCATTGCGGCTAAATCCTCAAAAAAGGGATATCCAGAGAAACAACTTTTTATCGCCTAAATCGTCTGATTCGTCGCTGGAGATCTTTCTGAACTGAGCTTAAGCTCTAAACCGGGGTTAATTTCTCTACTACTTTTTCTACTAAAAGGGAGCAAATCTATTTCTAAATCAATCGATTAAAAAGAGAAACCACACCAAACAAGACCAACAAAGTACCACTTACAGGATTAATCCAACCAGACCAACGACGAAATTCTAATAACTTTTTAATTGATGCGGTAAAAGTTCCTGCCAAAACCAAAGGTGCCACGTATCCCAGAGCGTAGGCTAGTAATAAACCAGCACCTAAGAGTAAATCTTGAGTAGTAGCAACCCAAGCTAACAAAGTCGCTAAAACTGGGGTACTGCAAGGAGAAGCCACCAAACCAAAAGTCAAACCTAATAAATAAGAGCGGACACCACTAGGTAACTCATCGGTGATCCATTCTGTGGCTCCTAAAGAAGGAAAACGCAGCGGTATTACTTCTAACAAATTTAACCCCATGATGATCGCGATCAGGCTCACTATAATGGGTAAACCAAGACCAATTTGCCCGTAAACTTTACCAATCGTTGTGGCAATAATCCCTAAAATAGCGAGGGTGCTGGCTAAACCGAGAGCAAACCAACTAGACTGAGTTGCTGCTTGCCATCTTCCCTGAGATTCATAGCCCCCAATGTAACCAATGGTAATCGGCAACATCGAAAGCATACAGGGAGTAAGACTAGTTAGTAATCCTGCCAAGAAAATAATTCCCATACTAACTAGACTTAAATGGTCTAACTGAGTTGCGACTAAATTATCGGCAAACCTTTCGATGTAATATAACTGAGTTTCTAAAAATTCCATTGTTGCAATAAAAGTTTTCCCTTAATGAATTGTAACAAAAGACAATTATTGGCTAATTGGCCTCTCATTATTTACAGGTCAACTTACGGTAAAATGACACCAGTAATAGCTACAAACAGCATAGCCTTATCTAAATGGGAACTCCGCTTCAAAACGATAATTGTATTTTTGATTCTATTGACTCTGCCTTAGCTGATATCAAAGCAGGTCGCTCAATTGTGGTAGTAGATGATGAAAATCGTGAAAATGAGGGTGATTTAATTTGCGCTGCTCAATTTGCTACTCCCAATATTATTAACTTTATGGCAGTAGAAGCGAGGGGCTTAATCTGTTTAGCAATGACAGGTGAAAGATTGGATGCTCTGGATTTGCCGTTGATGGTTTCTAACAATACTGATAGCAATCAGACAGCTTTTACTGTGAGTATCGATGCCGCACCTCGGTTGGGAGTTTCTACAGGAATTTCGGCTGAAGATCGCGCTCGGACTATTCAAGTCGCGATCAACCCCGCTACGGTAGCAGAAGATTTGGTCCGTCCTGGTCATATTTTTCCCCTCAGAGCGAGAAAAGGGGGAGTACTCAAACGAGCAGGACATACTGAAGCAGCAGTAGATTTGGCTAGACTAGCAGGATTATATCCGGCAGGAGTTATCTGTGAAATTCAGAATCCTAATGGCTCGATGGCGCGATTGTCTGAGTTGGTCAAATATGCCAGAGAGCATAGCCTGAAGTTGATTAGTATTGCCGATCTAATTGAGTATCGCCTCAAACACGATCGCTTTGTGTATCGAGAAACTATTTGTCAGTTTCCTAGTCAGTTTGGTAATTTCCAGATTTTTGCCTATCGTAATACTTTAAATGATACGGAACATCTGGCTATTGTCAAAGGAGATCCCCAGGAATTTAGCGATCGCGATGTGATGGTGCGGATGCACTCAGAATGCTTAACTGGTGATGCTTTAGGCTCGATGCGTTGTGACTGCCGGATGCAATTACAAGCTGCTTTAAAAATGATCGAATCTGCTAGTTTGGGAGTAGTGGTTTATCTGCGACAGGAAGGGAGAGGCATTGGTTTAGTTAATAAGTTAAAAGCCTATTCTCTACAGGATATGGGACTAGATACGGTGGAGGCTAATGAACGTTTAGGTTTTCCTGCTGATTTGCGCGATTATGGTATGGGAGCCCAAATTCTTAACGATTTAGGGGTTAAGAAAATTCGTTTAATTACTAATAATCCTCGTAAAATTGCCGGGCTGAAAGGTTATGGTTTAGAAATAGTAGATCGGGTTCCGTTACTGATCGAAGCTAATGATTATAACTCCGAATATCTAGCAACCAAAGCTAAAAAACTTGGTCATTTATTATTACAAACTTACGTTATTACTATTGCGGTAACTTGGGATTTGGAAATCGACTCGGCGACAGCTCGTTACGATAAATTGGATAAAATTCGTTACTTGTCTCGTTCTTTTGATTTCTTAGTCCAAGAAGAAACTCGGCCGATCGCGATCGCATTATTTAGTAATCCTTCTTTAATTTGTCATCTTGGTTTCGATCAGACAAACTTAGTTACTGCTAATTGGTATCAAGAATCAGAACATCCTTACCTCTTAGGAATTGCTGAAATCTTAGATAATTTGGCAACTTGGGATAGAATTAAAAAGATAGAATTTCTCCTGGCTACAGGAGAAGATCCGATGTTGGGCTTACAAATAAAATTAGATAGACAATGTTATTCTCTAAAAACTAAACCTTCTCATCAATTACAAAATCTCGAAAGTCAAACTATTTATAGTTTTGAAAAAAGTTAAAGTGTTATAACTACATCTTTTTGAATTAAGCAAATGGTTTCACTTTTGATTAGTATTGTCTATCTTTTCAATTTATTAATCCATGAGTTTTTCTATTGGTAAGCGTCTTAATCATGGTAAGTATATTATCGAACAGGAATTGGGACGAGGTGGCTTTGCTATCACGTACAAAGCGAGCAACACAGTTCTAAATCAAGTAGTAGTTATTAAAGCACTTAAAGAAAGACTACGTCAAGCTCCAAACTTCTTAAAACAACAACAACAGTTCCAGGCTGAAGCAAGACGATTAGCAAAATGCAGCCATCTCAACATCGTCCGAGTCAGTGATTTTTTTGTTGATGATGGTTTACCCTTTATCGTAATGGACTATGTTCCTGGCCCAACCCTAGATCAGCTAGTATTGCCCAATAGACCATTATGTGAAGAGGTTGCCCTCCATTACATTCGGCAGGTTGGAGATGCAGTTCAAACTATCCATCAAAATGGATTGCTCCATCGAGACATCAAGCCTCAAAATCTGATTCTGCGTGAAGGAACTCAGCAGGTTGTACTGATTGATTTTGGAATTGCGCGAGAGTTTACGCCCGGTCTTACTCAAACTCATACACACTTCGTCTCGGAAGGTTATGCCCCAATTGAGCAATATCTTCCTCAAGCTAAAAGATCTGCTGCTACTGATATTTATGGGCTTGCTGCGACATTGTACAGCATGTTAACCGGTCAAGTTCCCATTGCAGCCCATTTGCGAGAGCGCTTTCCTTTGACCGAATTACGTCAACTGCAACCAGATATCAGTGAATCGGTTAACAAAGCAGTCATGCAGGGCTTGGCAATGGAGCCGCTGAATCGTCCGGCAACGGTAGATGAATGGCTTGCATTGCTTCCAGGTAGTGAACATGGTAGCTCGGCTACTCAGATTGTCGCTCCTATAAATCAAGTGACAATGCTAGCAGTTGCGCCTGCATCTCGATTCTCTCATCCAGGAGAAATTCCAGGGAGAATAGTAGCAATTGAACCTCATACTCAAATGAGCAAGGCTCAAGGTCGATGGTGGTTGCCTGGAGTAGCAGTACTCGCAACCCTTCTGCTGCTTATGATTGGATATTATTTTTGGCGATCTCAAACATCCTCGTCAACAAGACAATCTACGCCAAACAATTTATCCACCCCCTCTATGTTTCCTGAAACTGCTCCTTTACCTTTAGAGGATTCAATAAAATCCACTGAAGTATCCCCTTTTTCACCCACTTCAGAAACTAACGGTTCTGAAGAAACTGATGTAGGAGAAACCTCTGCTCCATCAGTGATACCAACCAGTGAACCTCTGATAGGAGAAGATACTAGTGCTGATGCTCAAGAGAGAGAGCAAGAGCGAGAAGCACAACGACATATCGAAGAACAAGCTAAAGAGAAGGAAAAACGTCGGGAAGAACAAGCTAGAGAGAAGGAAAAACGTCGAGAAAAACAAGCTAGAGAGAGGAAAAAACGCCGAGATGATGATGATGATGATGATTAATCATATATTAATAAGTTTATGCTGAGTTTTTTTGCTGATCATGAATTCTAATCCTACTCCGTCTCCAGATAATAATTTATTTTATCGATAAAGCTAATGATGCAGTTGCTAAACCTTCAGGAAATACTTTTGTTGGTCTAGATAAGTACCTAAGTATAATTCTTACCTAATCATATTCTCTATAATCCTTGCAGGAGAAGGATTCTTATTTCGAAAATGTGTAATTAATTTTATACCTACTTAGTACCGTCTTATTTTTGCCAAAATCGTCAGACCTAAAATAGAACCATTAAAAAGTACTAATGGATGCAGTAGATAACAGAAACTGTAGTAAGCAAAGATTGATGCAGGAATAGAATGCAGCAAGAGCACTACACCATATTTCCAGGCTTTACCTTTGAAATTTGTGCTATTCGCACCCATGACATCTAAATATTGGTTATAAAACCATACTATTGGCACGCTTATTGTATTAAGATCGTTTCTGCCTTTGATAGCTACATTGACAAAAAATAGAAAAATACTATGCCAAATCAAGCTAAAAACAAGCAGAACGAATACAGCTCTCAAAGCAATTGTGAAATAAGGCAACTTTGATGAAGAAATCTTAAAAAAACAATGTCTAGACAATGGATTATTACTAGGAGTAGACATATATCCTAGCGGATAAAGGCGGATATAATCTTTTTTTTCTAGTATATATGTAACACCTAAATTAACATTTTGCTCTAGCGGAAGACATGTATCAGGACTATTGAAGCCATCAGTAATTAGAAGTAGTCTTGTTGGTAGATTATTTTTCAAGGAAAGCTCTTTGGTACGAATAGAGCCCATCTCAAGAGCTTTATATAGAGAAGTAGTGCCAGAACTTGGAGGGCTATTTAAGGACTTAAGTTGATACAGTAGATCGCTTAAATTTCCTTGACTATCAACAGTCCCAGACGCAATCTTGCTGGGTTTTTCGTTAAAAGTATAAAACTCGTATATTGAGCCAGATTCAAGATATTTGGGTATAAGATTCAATAAAGCTGTTCGTGCCTCATCAAATATATCTTGGCCAACAATTGTCTCCCCTGTACAGGCAATACCTTGTTCACCAATCATTGAACCAGAGTAATCAATCATAACAACCCAATTATCTCTGGAATGTACAATCTCTTTCGGGCTTATCTGAGGATTCACAATTAACACTATTGCCAGCAGCAATATAAGAATAAGAATGCCAAAGAAGAACGAAAAGTAAGTCTTTATTCTTGTATTCACCTTGTACTAAAGAGACTATCTATATATAGAAAATTTGGCTTAGTTGATTCAAGGGATTAAATTTTTTTTGTTTAAAGTATTGATTAAATTAAATTGATAATATACTGCAGGCGGTTTAAAATTGAACTTTTGATAAATGGCTAAGATTCAAACTAGACAAAGCTTTTACCCCTTTTTAAAAAGTCTAAATCTCATCCGCTCATAGTATAATACTAAGTATCTTGAAAAACCATTTTCAGACAGAGTAGCACTAGCCTGAGAGAACCAAATTCAATAAATTGTAATTATTTTACTTCTAAGCGTAGTTGTAGTGCAATACTAAGACTACAAGTAATCAATTGATACTCTTCTCCCGCTATATGGATAATTGGTCTTTAAATCTTGATATTGACATTTTGATAGAAACAGTCAGGATTGTCCTCTTTAGTCAAGGAGCCTATTGAAAGGATGAAGTGCGTAATAAAATTTAAAACTGTGGGAAAGCTTACCAGATAAAGCTTAAGGTTACTTGCCATTAGCAGTCGCTGTATGTCTTGGTTAGCCAAGGTTTTAGCCATTTTTTTCGCTTCATTCGCAACAAGTATATTAACTAATCCTTAATCCCTAATCAATTGTCCAAAACCTAAAAATATGGAATTTTCCTGCACCCTTTGAAGTAATCTAGGATCAGAAACAAGATCAAGGTTATAAAACGAAGCTGTAGGTAAGCAAAAAATGCTAAAAAAGATTTTATATGCGGATTCTGGTGCTAATAATGCCCAAGATATGCTCAAGCAATTGCTCAAACTTCCCGCACTAAAAAGTTCAAAACTGACGATTTTACAAGTAATTGCTCCCAATACCAAAGAAAAAGAAACAACAGCTATAGAGGTAGCTGAAAATAAAATTCAAGACTTGATCGCTCAATTAAAAATTGATCCTAATTTTGTGGATACTGTGGTTAGAGAAGGAGAAAAGAAAACCATAGTTTTGGATGTCGCCAAAGAAATCGATGTAGATATGATTGTCATGGGTTCACGAGGATTAGGAAAGCTCCAAGCTATTCTCGCTAACTCTGTGAGTCAATATGTCTTTCAACTTACAGAGCGTTCCCTCTTACTAGTTAAAGACGATATCTATGTTAAAAGAATTAAAAGGGTCATGGTGGCAATAGATAAATCTCCTGCTGCGCAATACGCTCTAGATGTAGCTATAAATATGTTTCAAGGTTATTCCGATGCCGAATTTTATCTCACACGGGTCAACCCCGATCTTAAAGCAAATTTAGAAATAACGACTGCCGATATTGAAGATAATCCCATACTCAGTAAAGCTGCTGCCAAAGTTAAAAGTCGAGGTATTCCCTGTCGTTGTCTTCTAGTTGGAGGACGACCAGCACAGCAAATTTGTGGTCTGGCAGAAGATTATAATATTGATTTTATAGTTTTGGGTTCTCCCGAACGTCGTCCTTCTGTTGCCAAGAATTTGCCTGATTTAGAACGTCTGTTGGGTAGTTCTTTATCTGACTATGTTCGGATTAAAGCCGAATGTCCAGTACTTTTAGTCAGACAAGAAGAGGGATAAAGTGGCAGTATTTAGCCTTAAAAATAATAAGTCAAGAGTTCAGAGTATTTTTAAATCTTAACTTTTGACTTGTTCATTAAATTGCTAAAGCATGGACTAGAGAATGATTTAGATTTAGTTTGTAGAAAGCAATTTTTTTTGTTTTGCAAGTAAGACAATAATTCTAGTTACTTGATTTAGAAACTGCCTCATTTACAGTTTGCAATGATAAAGTTTTCTGAGCTAAATATTCTGCTAATTGTGTTTCAATTTGCTCTTTAACAATTTCACGATATTCTAGGAAATGTTCGTTGTGAGCACACATAGTTAAATAATGTTCCCAGACTCCTGGATTTTCTTTGATAATACTAAATAAATGATGCCAAAATTTCCCCCTAGTATTGCGTTTAATTCCTTGTCGCCAAATAATGATTATTAAAGCTTTTAAATCCACAAAACTAGGTATTTTAAAGGGAGCTTTTACTGAAGTTTGTTTTAACTTTAAAAAACAACGATAAACTCGGTCTAAATAACGGTTTGGATCATATAATTCCCAGAAAGTTTCGATATATTCCTGGGCAATATCTTCTATAGGACGAGTGGGAACAAAATTGAGTAATGTAGTTTGATTAATATCTTGCTGCTCATTTTCTAATAAACGTTCTTCTTGTTCGAGACGATACCAAAGAGCGGTATTGGGAAGTGCTTGCAACATTCCAAACATAGCAGTAGGAATAGCTGCACTTTCTACAAAATTGATAATGCGTTGAGCAGCTCCCTTTTTCTCACCATCAAAACCAATAATAAAACCAGCCATAGGACGTAATCCACTACGGATAATTTTATCAACAGTATCAGTTAAAGAATTACGGGTATTTTGAAACTTTTTAGTTAAAGCTAAGCTATCTTCATCAGGGGTTTCAATCCCTAAAAATACGGCATCAAAATTACAGTCTACCATTAAATCCATTAACTCTTGATCTGTGGCTAAATCTACTGAAGCTTCGGTATTGAAACGAAAAGGATATTGATGTTTAGCTTGCCAAATTTTTAATTCTTTGAGTAATAATTTAACGTTGCGTTTATTACCAATAAAATTATCATCCACCATAAAGACACCTCTGCGCCAACCCAATTCGTAAAGAAAGTCTAATTCTTTTAATAGTTGGGCTGGTGTTTTAGTACGGGGTTTACGACCATAGAGAACAATAATGTCACAAAATTCACACTGAAAGGGGCAACCTCTAGAAAATTGCACTGACATCGAATCATAAGCATCTAATTCCAATAAGTCATAGCGAGGAATCGGCGTAGTAGTCACATCTGGTTTGTCTGTGGCGCGGATCACTCCTTGAGTTTCTCCTTTGGCTAAGGCTTCGACAAAGATTGGTAAGGTGATTTCTCCTTCATCTAAAACCAGAAAATCTGCACCAGCATTTAGTGGTTCATCGGGGACAGATGTGGCGTAAGGCCCTCCTACCGCAACTAATTGACCTCGTTGTTTAGCTTCTTTAATTTGCTCAAGTAAATCCTGTTTTTGCACAATCATCGCCGAAAAAATCACAAGATCCGCCCATCCCCATTCTGCTTCGGTGACTGAGCGAATATTACGATCTACTAGTTTAAATTCCCATTCTTGCGGCAAAATACCCGCTACCGTAATTAAGCCTAAAGGAGGCAATAATACTTTGCGATCAATTAATTCTAAAATTTTGTCATAAGACCAAAATGTCTTAGGAAATACGGGATAAACTAGCAATGTTCGCATAAGTAAAAATACTTGTTAAGAATTCCACTATTATAGCGATTGTTTTATATTCATCGAAAATTTAAGCTTTTTTTTTGGATTAACAATGTAATTGGGTTGCAACCTCGATGAATAACCGGTAACCAGAATTTATCACAATCTATTGACGAATTGCTATTGAAAATGAGACAGAAAATGAGACAATAAAACGCTATGTAAACTGCTAGCTGTAACGATGAGTTTAAATTGGATTAACCGTGCCGATCGCTTAAGTGCTTTACCTCCTTATGTTTTTGCTCGTTTAGATGAACTGAAAGCCCGTGCTAGAGAACAGGGTCTAGATTTGATTGACTTAGGAATGGGTAATCCCGATGGGGCTGCACCACAACCTGTCATTGATGCCGCGATCGCAGCTTTGGCAGAGCCACAGAATCATGGTTATCCTCCCTTTGAAGGTACAGCCAGTTTTCGCTCGGCGATTACTAATTGGTATCAACGCTGTTATGGGGTAGATTTAGACCCCGATAGTGAAGCGTTACCAACAATTGGCTCCAAAGAAGGTTTAGGTCATTTAGCCCTGGCCTATGTGAATCCTGGAGATCTGATTTTAGTTCCCAGTCCCTCCTATCCTGCTCATTTTCGCGGCCCGTTAATCGCTGGGGGGAAAATTTATGATCTGAAGCTGACAGCAGAAAATAATTGGCTAATTGATTTAGATGGGATACCCGAAGATGTCGCCCAAAAAGCCAAAATGCTCTATTTCAACTATCCGAATAATCCCACTACCGCCACGGCTCCTAGGGAATTTTTTGAAGAAATAGTCGCTTTTGCCCGTCATTATTCGATATTATTAGTGCATGATCTCTGTTACGCAGAATTAGCTTTTGATGGTTATCAACCCACTAGTTTATTAGAAATTCCTGGAGCTAAAGAAATTGGCGTAGAATTTCACACCCTCTCCAAAACCTATAATATGGCAGGTTGGCGGGTAGGATTTGTGGTTGGTAATTCCGATATTATCCAAGGCTTAAGGACTCTGAAAACTAATCTGGATTATGGGATTTTTGCCACCATTCAAAAAGCAGCCGAAACCGCCCTTCAATTACCTGATAAATATATCCAAGATGTACAAAAACGTTACAGTAAGAGAAGAGACTTTTTAATTCAAGGTTTAGGAGAACTAGGATGGTCAATTCCGCCTTCAAAAGCAACTATGTATCTTTGGATACCAACCCCTGTTGGACTTGGGGCGACAGAATTTGCCCTTGATGTCTTACAAAAGACTGGGGTTGTTTTGACTCCTGGAAATGCTTTTGGTGAAGCGGGGGAAGGTTATGTGAGAGTTAGTCTGATTGCAGATTGCGATCGTCTACAAGAAGTTCTCAATCGTTTCAAACAAGCCAGAATTAGATATAAATAAAGAAGCGGTGCCAGGATGGGGAAGTCTTGAATAGTAGTTTTTATAATCCAATTCGACGAGTGCGGGAAGAGGGTTTCCGTACAAATAAGATTAACTATACAAACGCTAGTTCCGACAACGGGGCGGGGCGTATCAACTTCTGAGGTCTTCCCAGAGAAAGCCCCTTACCAAAAGACAAGGACGAGACAAGAGGAATTTGGGAAATTCAAAGAATGAATCATCAAGCAACTATTAGATTAATGCATGCCAAGTTGCATCGCGTTACTGTGACGGAAGCCAATGTTAATTATATTGGCAGTATTACCGTAGATAAAGACTTGTTGGATCGGGTAGGAATCTTACCGCTCGAAGAAGTGGATGTGATTAATCTCGATAATGGTAAACGCTGGTCTACCTACGCGATTCCTGGGGAGCCAGGATCAGGAGAAATTTGCCCCAATGGTGGAGCAGCATTGCTTTGTAAGCCAGGAGATTTATTGATTATCATCGCCTATGAAGAGCGCGATCGCACAGATGTACTAACCAAGGGGCATCAGGCAAAAGTGTTAGTTGCCGATCAGCATAATCGTTGTAAAGAATTTATGGCTCAAAATCTCACTTCAGAAAATAATCAAATTAAATTTTCTTCTGCTAGTCAGCATAGCTAACTTGTTAAATGTTTAATGATCAATGATAATGGTCTTAGCGATCGCTTTTGAGCTTAAAAATTAGGCGTTGCTGATTTAAAACATGAATTAAATAGTAATACTAATATGGCTCTTGGTTTTTGGCTCTTGGCTATTAGCTTTTTGAGAACATATTACAGAAGATGATAAATTTGCTTTTCATAGCTTGATTCAGCAACGCCAAA
>JASJDR010000070.1 GCA_030065615.1 Xenococcus sp. MO_188.B8
GCATTAACATTAATATCTCCGCCATCCCCGCTACCAAAAACAGGACTATCTACTATGGCACCTCCTGCTACGAGTAGATAACTGGTATTGATATTTAAGTCTGCTCCTGCTCCTGTTGAACCTGGTGCTGTCCCAGTAGAAACATAGCTGACAAAAGGAATCTGTGTTTGAGATATTCCTGTAACTTGAACAGATTCAGCCCCATTAAGAGTAATACTTCCTGCTATGCCATTTCCGCTCGTGTTAGCCAGGATAGCAGAGGCATCAGCTAGAGAGATATTTTGTCCTTGAACATTAACGGTACCGCTACTATTGCCACTCACTTCCACCGAAGCTGCATTAACTAAAGCGATATCGAGGAATTCAGTGATGTCTTGATAGTCAAAGGCACCAATTCCCTCATTACCATCAAATTTAACTAAACCTTCCTCAACACTTCCTAATTCAATATGACCTTCTGCTGCGGTGAGATTCCCACCGTCCAAGGCGATATTACCGCCAATCAAGGCTAAAGTATTGCCCTCTGCAACTTGTAAGCCGGTCGGACGAAAATCTTTCACTAAAGACAAATCATTAACACTGGGATCTCTAAAACCTGTATTGTTGCCGATTCCTTGGACAATAATATTTCCTGGTTCAGCACCATATTGCAAACCTAGGGGAATATTAATCGTTAGTAGGGGTGGAGCTTGAGGATCTACGGCGCTATAGAAACTGCCATCACTAAATTGAATACTCTCTGCCGTACTACCAACAAAGGAACCTCCAATATCTAGAGCTGCATTAGGACCAAAAATAATTCCGTTAGGATTAATTAAGAATAAATTGGCTGACCCGTTAGCACGAATCAAGCCTTCAATATTAGAAACAGAACTACCAGTGACCCGACTCAAAATATTTTCAGTCGTCAGTGCGTTATTAAAGAAAGCTGTTTGATTTTCGAGAACGGAAAATTCTTGGAAACTGTGAAACAGATTATTACCTGCAGTTGTGCCACCAGTGATTGTGATGAGATCGCCATCAGCATTAGGTAAGGCTATGGAATTATTTGGCAGAGTCGCATCGGTCGTGATTTGTGCTGACGTTTTCGATGCATTACCAAAGAAAGCAAGAATTATTAAGAATAAGACAAGCCACCAGCTTTTTTGCTCTGTTTTGACCTGTAATAAGAAGAGATTTCTGATAGTCAGCATAAATCAATAGTTGGCTTTAGTTTTAGATTCGTGGAAATTAGAGTGAAAACACTTAACTAATTCTTCAATCTGATTGTTCCCAACAATGAAAGCAAAATTAAAATGAGTTCTAATTTAGGCACGAAGCATCTGCTTGGCAGACTATCTTATATTAAGTTTGATTGCTTACTTAACGCCTGGTGTGGATTAGCTTCGTTGAAATTTAATTTCTTAGGCTCATAGCTCTTGGCTCTTAGCTATTAGCTTTGAGAATCAACTGCATTGATTTCAATGTTCCCTAACTATCTTATAGATAACGACTAATACAGATAACAGCTAATAGCTTTCAAGGTAGTTTAGCCTTTTCTGATTCACATTAGACGCTTCATCTTAAAGAGCTAAGAGTTAATAGCTTTTCTAAGATTTTGTCTTCCATTTAATTCACCCCAGACGTACTTAGGCTATTAATCCTTCAAACATAGCTCTCCCGTCTGTAATACCGATCGCCGGATCTGAGGCTCTTTCTGGATGGGGCATCATCCCTAGAACGTTACCTTGCTCGTTAATAATTCCCGCAATATTGTTTAAGGAGCCATTAGGATTATGGACTTCATTGACTTCTCCTGTGGCACTGCAATAACGGAATATAATTTGACCTTTATCTTCCAAACTTTTGAGCGTATTTTCATCAGCAAAATATCTTCCTTCACCATGGGCAATGGGGAAATTCACTATGTGATTTTTAGGATAATTAGCAGTCCATTGCAGATCGTTTCTGACCACTTTTACGGGAACGCGATCGCAGATAAAATGTAAATCTCGATTACGAATTAAGGCTCCAGGTAATAATCCCACTTCTGTTAATACTTGGAATCCGTTACAAATTCCGAGCACCATTTTCCCTGCTTGAGCATGGTCGATAACACTATTCATCACGGGAGAAAAACGGGCGATCGCGCCACACCGAAGATAATCCCCATAGCTAAAGCCGCCAGGAATTACTACAATATCAATATCAGAAATATCCGTTTCTTGATGCCAGATCATGCGAGTATCGACATCCAATAAACCTTGAGTAACTGTTGCCAGATCGCGATCGCAATTAGACCCAGGAAAAACAATAACACCAAACTTCATTTACTTATTACTTAATACTTAATACTTACTTATTGAATCCTAGTTAATTGAGCAATCTCGAAGCAATAATTTTCAATGACAGGATTAGCCAGAAGGCGATCGCACATTTGATCTAATTGAGTTGTCGCATCATCATCGTCATTAGCAGTAATACCCATTTCGATATATTTACCAATTCTGACATCGGTAACTCCCTGATAACCCATTTGATTCAAGCCAGACTCTACTGCTGTCCCTGCAGGATCAAGAACAGAAGGACGAAGGGTAACATAGATACGTGCGTGATAATGATTAGACATTGCCAGATCAAGTTATAGTCGAAAGAAAACTAACCCAATTAGTTTAACCTAAAGAGATACCAAGATTCTTATATAAAAATTCACTTATGAAAATTCAAAGGACTCGTTCTCAAGAAAAAGTTATTGAAATACTCCACGATCTCAAAAAAGCTATTTCTGCCCAAGATCTGTATATTGAATTGCGTAATCGTAACCAAAACATGGGTTTAGCAACAGTATATCGTTCCCTAGAAGCCTTAAAACTCCAGGGAGAAGTAAAAGTAAGAATTTTACCCAATGGCGAATCGCTATATAGTTCTATCCATCGCGATCGTCATCATCTAACCTGTGTTAATTGTGCGGTTTCTATCCCCATAGAAGAATGTCCAGTTCACGATTTAGAACATCATCTAGAAGATTCTCACAAGTTCAAAGTTTACTATCATACCCTAGAGTTTTTCGGCTTATGTGATGATTGTCAAAGTAAATCCAAAGCAAATTAACAATTAATTTAGTGGCGGTACAAAATAAATTGACGGCGCTCTCAGGGAGAATAATAATTGGTCATCTCCTAATAAAGTAACATCCTGACCTTTAAATAAAGCAGCATAGTTCTCAATCCTTGACTCATCTCTAAACCTAGATTCGTTTCTTCCCCAGCTTGTGAATAGAACATTATTTCTGTCTCATTAGCTACATGCCGAATTTGGAATTGCTGACTGGACTGTCTCTCTAGGGTTGATAGGTATTAGGTGTTAGGAGGAACAATGTGTAAACAATTTTGCCTAAGTATTTATTACCAAACTAAGAAGCGCTTAATAAATGTAAACATTCATGCAATCTTGCGTCCATATAAAAAGTATTAGGATTGCTCTTTATAGTATCTATTAGTTCGATAATAGTTCGGGGTTGACTATCCTTCAGGCAAAAACCTTTTACTCCTAATTCACTTAAGAATTCTATAACTTCTGGATGTTTATAGTTGCTCCAATGAACCCAAGCTATGTTAGGTGATATAGCTTTAATAATAGTGAGATTATCAGTATTTTTTTCGAATTCAATATCAAAAAAGATGAGATCTAATCTTACTTCTGCGTATATGAGTGAAAATACTTGCTCCAAATTGTTGACTGCAAAAATTTTATGATAAGGTCTTCTCAGTTCAATAGCTCTACCTAAAAAGGCTTTACGACCAGGATTAGGCTCAACAATAAGTATCGTTAAAGGATTCTGGTTATTTTTTTTTAAAGGAAAAATTTTATTGAACATATTTGATTTAATATTGATGTGAATTTAAAGAGAATTTTGTAATATTTGAAAGGTTATAATAATCTACTAGGTATTTTATCGATATTTTGTTAAATATGTTATGTTTCGTTGTCTCTTAAAGAGAAACTTGATTAAATCTTAACAATTAGGCATTAATAAATAAAGGAAGCATGAAGAAAACAAAGTTATAAATTATTCCTAATCACTATCACTTACTTCTTGTATAAAAACCATGTCTAATCAATCATCCAATCCAGAACCATATATTAAACTCGATCAATTTCTTAAATGGCAGGGAATTGCTCAAACTGGAGGAGAAGCCAAGATAATTATCAAAGAAGGAGATGTTTTAGTTAACGACTCATTAGAAACTCGTAGAGGTCGCAAACTCAGAACTGGAGATTACGTTACTGTAGATGGTAGGAAATATAGAGTAGAGTTAAATTAGCTTTTGGTTAACTAGATGATTAAAAATCATCAGGGTTGCTCGTCAATGTTACTTGTGATGTTATATGGTTAGATCCATATAATTGGACTGATTAACAGTAGCTACTAATGAAGCAATTACAAGGAAGAGATTTATTAAGTATTGCCGACCTCAATTCTGAAGAGATTCATGAACTACTCAACTTCGCTCAACAGCTGAAAGCTGGAGAAATTGCCCCCGAAGGCGATCTCTCCGAGATCCGCAAAGCGGGAAGCGTATTAGGATTATTATTTTATAAAGCATCAACTCGTACCCGCGTATCTTTCAGTGTGGCAATGTATCAATTGGGTGGTCAAGTAATCGATCTTAATCCCCAACAAACCCAAGTCGGGAGAGGAGAACCCACTGAAGATACGGCTAGAGTGTTAGACCGTTATTTAGATGCCTTAGCCATCAGAACTTTTGACCACAAAGATATCGAAACTTTTGCCCAATATGCTGATATTCCTATCATTAATGCTTTAACTGACTTAGAGCATCCCTGTCAAATTTTAGCCGACTTCATCACCATCAAAGAAAATTTTGGTTCTTTAGCCGGAATTACCGTAACTTATGTGGGGGATGGCAATAACATCGCTCATTCTCTGTTACTTGGAGGAGCTTTAATGGGGATTAATATCCGTATTGCTACTCCCCAAGAATATCCCCCGAATCAGGAAATAGTCGCTCAAGCAAAGCAATTAGCACAAAACAACTCCGAGATTATTGTGACTAATGATCCGATTGCCGCAGTAGAGAAAACCCAGGTTATTTATACTGATGTATGGGCGAGCATGGGGCAAGAAGACTCAGCAGCTAGAAGAATCCCGATTTTCCAGCCTTATCAAGTTAATGACGCATTGGTATCTCATGGAGATCAAGATGCTATTGTGCTTCATTGTTTACCCGCTCATCGAGGAGAAGAAATTACCGCATCAGTAATCGAAGGCAAACAATCACGAGTTTGGGATCAAGCAGAAAATAGGATGCACGCTCAAAAGGCTTTATTAGCTAGTATCCTTCGGAAATGAGGGAGATTGGGAAAGCCAGGAAGATGAGAGAGTTATACTGCGGACGGGTTAAAACTGGACTTTTGATCAAAAGCTAAAATTCAAATCAGACAAACTTTTTGCCACTTTTAAAAAAGTCCAAATCTCAGCCGTTAATTGAACATTGTTTTACCATTAGGCGCGATCGCTAATGAATAAATCGCGATCTCGAAGAGATCCGCTGCCCCTTCGGGTAGAGCTCCGCAAGCGCGGGGCGCGATTTATCAGCTAAAATCGACTTAATTAGTTCAATATAAGAGTTATAAAGCAGTATTTTCAGCTCTCAAATTAATTCAGTTGGCACAGATT
The DNA here is from genome assembly GCA_030065615.1 of Xenococcus sp. MO_188.B8. GTDB lineage: Bacteria > Cyanobacteriota > Cyanobacteriia > Cyanobacteriales > Xenococcaceae > Xenococcus. Next base: position 5,681 of record JASJDR010000070.1, read on the forward strand.
TTTCGCGCTCGCATTGTTGATATTGCCGATGAAGCTTTAACTCTAGAAGTGGTAGGAGATCCAGGTAAGTTGGTGGCTATTGTTCAGATGCTTAATAAATTTGGGATTTGGGAAATCTCTCGTACTGGAAAGATTGCTTTGGTCAGAGAGTCTGGAGTCAATACTGAGTATCTTAAATCATTGGAAGCAAAGGTTTATTAATTAGGACTTGCTGGAAATATCGAAGAGGAATTAGATTTGTTCTAATTCCTCGTTCTTTACACCAAGCTCGAATATAATTCGTGTGTTCCCTTGCTTGCTCTTTTTGGCAATGCGGATTTTTTCTCAACATAAAAAAAATCCGCAAAAGTTCATGAGGTACGGTACACCTTGTGATTCTCTGTTCCCTGTTCCCTAAAGCAAAGCATTATCTATCCCACTAATTTGAGAAGGGGTATAATATTTTTTGTATAGATGTATTATGTATTATGTATTATGCATCATTTGTGTTACTAAAAAATTCAATTCAAAAACTTTAAGAAAATTTTAATAAAAGAATAATATTTTTATTTACAAAATATAGTATTTGTTCTTTGTAAACTTTTAAAAATCTGGTTAACTTTTAGAGTAATCGTAATAGTAAGATAAGTCTCAAAGTTAAATTAAATAAGAAGACAATACTAATATGAGTTTTTTGCTAAAAGCCCTAGTAGGCACCTTGACTATCCTGCTAGCCATTGGAACTGTGTTCCGGTTCAACTGTGCACCTGCCTTTGCAGAAGATAGCCATTATGTTGGTGAAATCATCACAGTTACCTTTGACCATGGCTGTCCAGTAGGGATACTGCTAAAAAAAGATCAACGCGAATGAAAGCGTTTGCTTATCCAACGTATTTATCGCATTCCAAGTCTCAATGTTAAGTTAATCAGCAGTATCAATAGGGTTTATACCCGTAAATGGAAAAGAATTAGATGACTTGACTTGCATAATTTTGATGCTCAGCTGCCATATATAACTTGAAAAGTTCTGGCAAACTCGATGTTGGATAGCTTTAGTGCTGCTCTACCCTAATATCCACTAGATCTAAGTCAATTGAGGAAAATATTATGTCACAGGCTCTTATCAATTCCAATAAAACTATTACCATTACGAAAGAAGATATTCTACATCAGATCAAGCTATCTTGTAAAATTCCTGAGATGGTTGAGCAAATTATTATCCGCAAAATTATCACCGAGGCAGTAGAAAAAGTAGGGATTGAAGTAACAACAGAAGAATTACAGAAAGCTGCCAACCAAATGAGAGCGATGAATAAACTCAATGATGCTAAAGCTACCTGGGTATGGTTAGAAGAGAATAGTCTTTCTTTAGATGATTTTGAAGAAATTGTTCATATCAACCTAATCTCTAGGAAACTAAGTAATCATCTCTTTGCCGATAAAGTAGAACCTTATTTCTACGAGCATCAATTAGATTATGCAGGTGCAATTATCTACGAAATTGTTTTAGATGATGAAGATGAGGCGTTCGAGCTTTTTTATGAAATTCAAGAAGGTGAAATAAGTTTTTCAGAAGCTGGGCAGCAATATATTCAAGATCCGGAATTACGCCGTAAAGGAGGCTATCGGGGCAAAGTAAACCGTACTGAAATGAAGCCTGAAGTTTCGGCAGCCATTTTTGCGACTACGTCATCACAAATACTTAAACCAATTGTTACTGCTGATGGAATATATCTAGTTTCGGTTGAAGAGATTGTTAAACCAGAATTAGATGAGAAGTTGTACCAAAAAATTATGTGGGATTTATTTGCCGAATGGCTTGAACAACAACAAGAACAAGTTCAACTTGTTAGGCATATTGAAATAAATTGAAGTAAGTACTAGGGGTTGCGATCGCAACCCCTAGAGCGTCGATTCAGTATTTATAAATTACTAGTTAGGTGAGAGGGAGGAGTGTGGGAAGAAGGTAGAGAGTGTGGGGAGAGGGGGTAGACAAGGAAGGGTGGGGGGAGTCACCGTTACACCGCCGTAAAAGCGGTGCGACCCCGGTCGGGTCTCCCGACCTAGGGAAGCGGTCGGAACCTGCTCGGGTTTCCCGAGCTAGCGGTCAGACCCCAGCGAGGTTATCTTGGAGGACATTCCCTTGCGTCTTACGCCGACGCGGGCTTCCTCCGCTTCCTCGCTATGACCGAGAGGGGTGCCGTCCTAAAGGATACCCCTTCGGATAAGGTTCCCTCGGCTTACCCAATCGAGGTGTTGGGAATGCTGACCAAGAGAAGGAACGCCGACCAAGAGACGCGCACCAAGATAGGGAAGATGGGGGGAGATAATTATTAATTCTAGAAGGGTGTTATTATGGTTAGTCTTGATGTAGAAAGCATACGTGCCAAATTTCCAGCACTGGCTCATAAAGTTAATGGTCAACCGATAATTTTTTTTGATGGCCCAGGCGGTACACAAGTTCCGGCATCAGTCATGAAGGCAATGCAGCAGTATCTATTAACGTCTAATGCTAATGCTCATGGGGCTTTTGTCACTAGTGCTAGAACTGATAAATTAATCAATACTGCTCGATTGGCGATCGCAAATTTTTTGGGATGCGATCGCGATGAGATTGTCTTTGGGGCGAATATGACTAGTCTGACTTTTACTTTAAGTAGAGCGATCGCCCGTAACCTACAGCCCGGGGATGAAATTATTGTCACTCGCTTAGATCATGATGCCAATGTGGCTCCTTGGCATACCTTAAAGGAAAAGGGCGTGATTATTCGGACTGTGGATATTAATCCCCATGACTGTACTTTAAACTTGTCTGATTTGGCAGCCAAAATTAATCAGCGGACAAAATTGGTAGCTGTAGGCTATGCCTCAAATGCAGTGGGAACGATTAATAATCTGGCTCAAATCATCAGCATGGCTCATGGGGTTAAGGCTCTGGTCTTTATCGATGCAGTTCACTATGCGCCCCACGGCATTATTGATGTAAGAGAGCTTGATTGTGATTTCTTAGTTTGTTCTGCCTATAAGTTTTTTGGGCCCCATGTGGGAATTCTTTATGGGAAACGGGAACATCTGACTCAGATTCGTCCTTACAAAGTTAAACCTGCACCTCAAGAAGTCCCAGCTTGTTGGGAAACAGGAACTCCCAATTTTGAAGGACTAGCGGGGTTAGTTGCCACTATCAAATATTTCAGGGAGCTGGGTGAGCAAATGTTGCCCTCTGTCGCCGATTCTCGACAAGCCATAGTGGAAGTAATGCAGGGGATACAAGCCTATGAACAGGAACTCTGCCAACATTTAATTGCGGGATTATTAGAGATTCCTGGTTTAAATTTTTACGGTATTACTGAGCCAAACCGCTTGCGGTGGCGCACTCCCACCGTCGGTATCAGAATGAGAGGACAAACTCCCTATGAGATTGCCAAACAACTTGGCGATCGCGGTATTTTTACTTGGCACGGTAATTTTTACGCGATCGGACTTACTGAGCGTTTGGGCATTGAATCTAGTGGGGGCTTGCTCCGTATTGGTTTAGTCCATTACAACACGATCGCTGAAATCGATGCTCTACTTACTGCCTTAACTGAAATTGCATCGTCATCACTAAAAGTAACAACTTAAGTCATACAGGCTCCGAAAGAGCTGACCGCATTCCGCGGCAATAAGATATTGATAATATGAATAGTTTGCCCGACCTATTTTGAATCATGCAGCAATTGATTTAATGGACTCAATGGACTTAATAGTTTCCGTATTTCCTAGGATAGCTGCTGCTGCTTGTTTGCCGGAAATGGTTGCTCCTTCCATACTATCGATATAATCTTGCTGAGTGTAACTACCCGCCAAGAAGAAGTTAGGAATCGGAGTTTTCTGTGCAGGACGATAAACATCCATTCCTGGAGCTTCCCGATAGAGAGATTGGGCTAGCTTAACCACATTGTACCAAGTCATATTGAGTTCCCGTGAAGAAGGGAATAACTGATGTACTTGTTTTAACACATGGTTGGCGATCGCTTCATTTTTCTCGGCGATAAAAGGATCTCCAGGGGTTAATACCAATTGCAGAAGGGAGCCTTCCCCTGGCTTATAGTAATCTCCTGGGCTAGCGAGAGCCAGATCGGCAAAGCAAGAAAAGTCAGCATCGGCAGTATAGAGCAGATTATCAATTCCCGCAGCTTTTTCCAGTTGTTTTCTTTGTTCAGGATCATTTAATTCTGTAACCCAGCCATCGAAGCGTAATTGTACTGTAGCCACAGGAACCGCTTCTAGATTATAGATATTGTCAAATTCTGACCATTTACGCCATTGTGCCGGTAAAATCTTTTTAATTCCAGGAACATCACCAGCAAAGACATAGGCATCAGCTTTGATAACTTCTTCCGTTTCACCTTGAGCGACTACGATTCCTGTTACCTTAGTTTCGCTGTCTTCTTGATACCTGATTTCTCTGACACGACGACGAGTATGAATTTTGGCCCCTCTCGCTTCGAGATATTCAATAATTGGTTTGTGGAGATATTCGTGGGGAGAACCTTCCAGCATCCGCAGAATCGAAGCTTCCGTTTTCGCGGCAAAAAACTGGAAAATAGTGAGCATACAACGGGCAGAAATATTTTCTGTATCGATAAATCCTAAAGCATAGGCAATGGGGTTCCACATCCGTTTGAGACTGCCATTATTGCCTCCATGAGAGCGAAACCAATCGGCAAAACTAATCGAGTCGAGATCGCGAATATTTTTCATTGCTCCCTCGAAGTCGATTAAACCTCGAACAATCGGGCTAGTTCCCAAAGCCAGGGAGTTAGCAATTTTATCCACTGCGGATAATTGAGAGGAAGTAAAGAAAGCTTTTAAACCGTGAAAAGGTGCCCCAATCGGAAAGCGAAAATCTAATTCGCCAACTCTTCCCCCATCATTGATAAAAGTATGAGTATGTTCTTTCAGACGCAGATTATCAATGGCACCAACTTTTTCCATTAAGGCAAAAAGATTGTAGTAACAGCCAAAGAAGACATGTAATCCCATTTCGACATGATTACCATCCTTGTCTACCCAACTGCCGACTTTGCCCCCGACAAAAGGACGTGATTCAAAAATTTCTACTTCAACACCAGCATCAACTAAGTCGATCGCTGTTGCCATTCCCGCTAATCCTGCTCCTACTATTGCAACCCGCATACCATCACTTTACGATTATTTTCTTTACATATTTTAATATATATTAGTAACCGTAATTTTTGTTAATGGTTAACTCTTAAGCGATCGCTGTTAATAGCTAGAGATTTTAGTTTGTTAAAGAAGGAAGAGCGATCAAGAATGGGATGAAAGTTCTTAATTGTTGAGGTTTCACGGCGGTTGCAAGCTGACGCGGAAACTTCAAAGGCGTTCCGACTTCTTTTCTCGATCTGGCTTCGGTTATATCCAATGGGTTGAGACTCCGTTTTCTCCTTTCTCGTTGCTTTTTCGGGATCTCTGTTTTCTTGTTTCAAGATATTTTTGACTTCCGAAAGTGTTTTGGGTGATTGTAGAGATTGGTTATCGGGGGACAACAGCTCGGATGGAGAGAATAATTCATTAGTACGACCAGTTAATAATTTTAATAATTTACGAGACTCACTATATTGCCAACAGTCAGAATTTAAAGTTTCCTTGGTATCTGGCACCGTTTTGCCAACTAGAGATGCTTCTGTTGCGATTAGAGATGAGTCTGATACTATTAGGTGCTGGGGTAATTTACTACAAATTAATACTTCAAATTCTTCTGTGAAATGGATATTTGGCGTGCCAATACGAGACCAAACTTCCATAATCTGTTCAATGGATACAGCTTTGTATCTCCCTAAATATAAAGCTTCTATGGCAGCTAAACGAACCCAAGTACCTTGATAACTCTTGAGCCATTTTTGCACTAATTGTTCCGTAGAATTGCTATTAGTATCAAAACTATAGCTTTTGATCAAAGCGATCGCCTGAGCAACTTCCAAGCTACAATTGAGCTCATTCATGGGTATTTTGGGTACATCAGCTTGGTTCATAAGAACTACAAAAAGCAAAAATTCTTGATCTAATCCTAAAGCGATCTTGAAAAAGTGGCTAATATTTCACGAAGTCAGAGGCATCCTAGAGCGTCGATTCAGCATTCATAAATTCCTAGTTAGGTGAGAAGGGGTAGTGTGGGAAGAAGGTAGAGAGTGTGGGGAGAGGGGGTGGACAAGGAAGGGTGGGGGGGAATTAAGTTTTTTTCTCGTTTTCCCCTTTGTGTTCGCACACTACCCTAATCTTCCCTATATATCTTTGGCTTCCGTTTCCCTCTCAATTACGGAAATTTTTTATTTCCACTAATTAAACGTACTTGATCTATCTCGCTTTCCAGCACTGGGCTTTTTAAGCTGATTTGGGTTTAATTGCTCGCTGTCAAGTTTAGAGTTATTGAGCGCGAAGCAATTATTAAAACACAAAGATTGCTAATTGTTCGACAAAAAAGCTGACAGCCAAGATAATCAGACAATAACGGAGAATAGCAACTTGTTTCTCCAGGTTGCTAACTGTTCTTTTTGTTCCTGTAAGCAAATTGTTCAATTGTTTCTGTCGCTCAAAATCCCGAGCTTGAATCTTTTCTTCTAGACTACTAGTGTCAAAGGTATGAGAGTTTATACGCTCGCTTAAAGATTCTAAACCTTGTCTCATTTGATTACTAACTCTGTATTGAAAAGTATCTAATCCTTGACGAAAATCACCTTTTAGAAGCTCAATTTGTTTGTTCAATTCTTGAAACATTTCATTGCGAGTTCGCTCATTTTTAGTTTTGATCTCTTTCTCTAAACGAGCAAAATAAATTTGAGACTTATTCTCTAATTGAGATAAATTTTCTGTGGTATTACTATTTTCTTGAATAAAACTCGACAATAATTGTTCAAATAATCCTGGCCCTAATTGAAAATAGCCTCGCTGGACATAACGAATGGTATCAGTTATTTCCTGTCCTGAAGTACTTTTCAGTAGATAACCTTTGGCTCCAGCTTTGAGTGCTAAATCAATACTCTCGCGATCATCAGAAGAACTCAATATTACTACTTTAGTATGAGGAAATTGTTGCCCAATCTTTTCAGTAAGATCAAATCCATTCATCTCTGGCATTTCTAAATCGACAAGTGCGACATCGGGACGTATTTCGGCAATTGTGTCTAAAGCTTTAATTCCATTTTCAGCTAAGCCAATAACTTCCAAATCCGATTCTTGCTCTAAGATAGATTTGATAGCCTGTCTGGTAAAGTTTTGATCGTCTACTATTAGGATGCGAATCATTTTATAAACCTTGTGATATGTTTGTTTTATCTTGATTTATTTATTTATTGATAGCTATTGTAGCGTTTGGCTTCAGACTACAAAAATTTTTTGGAGTTAATTCTGAACTCGCAAAATCTTCGTTAACAACTATCCGAGACAATGGTTGATCAATAATATTAACTGAAACATTTAAAACTAAACCTGAAGACTTATCATAAATTTTTTCTTGCCATGATTTGAGCTTGCAATGAGAGCAATTTTCCCAGGAATTAAAGTTTCTTGAGCGGCTAATTAGAAAGAGACATTTTTTGGTAAATTAATCTTAGGAGTAACTTGGGATCTAATCCATAGCTTCTATTGATAAATTGTGACAGTCAAATATAATTACTATCTAATAACTAGGGATAATAGATTATCGTGAACTATAGTTGAGACTATTGATGAATTGGACTTGGGTAATTATAAATTTTTTTGGTAAATTAGTTAATTTTTTGCTCACAGATTAACGACTACTTTAGAGTTTATTTTAATGAAGAAAAATCCAAGACAATCCTAACCTGCTATAGATAAAATGTCCAAACTGAGAAAAAGTTTCCCAATATTATCAACATGGAGTGAGCAAGCTTTCAGAAAACCAATTAAGAGCATCACAATCTACCAACATAGCCATGATCTTCAAGCACAACCGCTGTCGTCTCCTGTCTGCCGCTCTTTATTTTTATCCAACGAGATGACCAATTATCAGGGTTAGTCGATTGGTTGAGTTTGATGATGCGAATCTTGATCCTAATCGAATTTTGGGTGCACCTTCGCTGGTAAAATTTGGCAGTACTATGTTTGTTTATTGCTTAATTTCCAGAATGTCCCTGTTGATCCAGCCAACTAGCAAGGGGATCTTCATCAAGTTTGAGTTTGAGCAATCCAGAGAAAAATCCGCCAGAGAAAGCCATCGGTTGTTGTAATAGTTCCTGAAATATTGGTGATAACTCAGAGAAAAACATCTTAAACTTATTGTAATTTCCAAAAGATACTGGAAGATTGTATCGCGAAATTGCGTTTTTAAGGTGAAAAACTATGGAACCAAGACAATTAGGAAAATCTCAAATCCAGATTACTCCGATTATTACAGGTACCTGGCAAGCGGGAAAAGCTATGTGGACAGGGATTGATGATCAAGAAACCATCAAAGCACTTCGCGATGCTTATGAAGCTGGCATTACTACTGTCGATACGGCGATTGTTTATGGCAAAGGTCATTCTGAGCAAATTGTTGCTCAAGCTCTTTCTGATGTGCGGGATAAAGTAGTTTATGCTACAAAAGTTTTTGCCGATCACCTTAAGTACGATCAAGTAATCGAATCTTGTGAAGAATCCTTAACCAATCTTAAGACTGATTACATAGATTTATACCAAATTCATTGGCCTTCAGGTTCTTTTAATAGCGAAATTGTCCCCATCGAAGAAACCATGAATGCCTTACTCAAACTTCAAGAACAGGGTAAGATTAGGGCGATTGGGGTCTCTAATTTCTCTCGGGCTCAATTAGAAGAAGCCTCTCAATATGGTAGAATAGATAGCCTCCAACCTCCCTATTCGCTATTTTGGCGACAGGTAGAAACTGATGCCATGCCCTATTGTATTGACAATCAGATTTCAATTCTGGCCTATTCTTCCCTCGCTCAAGGATTGCTGACAGGAAAATTTGGCTTAAACCATAAATTTGCCAAGGGAGATCATCGCAGCAAAAATAAACTCTTTAGTGGGGAAAATTATCAACGAGCGCAACAAGCTTTAAGTCAACTGCGTCCTCTAGCTGAATCCCATAACTGTAATCTCGCTCAACTATCTTTAGCCTGGTTAATCGCTCAACCTCAAACAAATGCGATCGCTGGAGTCCGCAACTCTCAACAAGCGCTCAGTAACGCTCAAGCAACGGAAGTTAAGCTTTCCCCCGCAGAAATCACCCAAATTTCTCAAATTGGTCAACAGGTGACTGATCACCTGGACGATAACCCTGTAATGTGGAACTGGTAATGGTAAGTATCGCCTAAGTAGTCAACAGTGAAGTATTTTTTTCTCTCGGAAGGATGGACTTATGATCGAGTCTGGGAATTCGGTGGACTTTGGAATCGAGCCGCCTGGAGGCGAGCGCCAGAAATTAAACCCCTCAATTATGGTATTGTCGAAAATGGAGAAACCCTATGGCTCTACCAAGTAGAAGATGCTGTCATCATGTTGGAAGTTAAGCCTCTAGTAACGGATAATTCCAACATTGGACAAGTAGTCTTAAAACGGCTTATTAACGCAGAGCAAGCCATTAATGTGCTTCAAAATGCCGAACAAATTATTAAGCACTGAATTAATTTGTTAGTTTTAAATGTTAGGTTCAAACTGTTAACTGTTAACTGTTTACTAATAACTGTTAATTATCTTAAGTTACTGTAATATTTTTTAACGATTATTAGATAAAAATCGTTAACTCTTGCAATAGGTTCTAACAATAGTTACACTTCTTTAAATAAATAGGAAATTAAAGGCATCCTAGATAGGTCTAATTCATTCAAGCTCGTAGTCAATATATTTTGACTGAGTTAGGAGTATAAGACAAAAACAATACAATAAGGTCTAAGTAAATAAATCACTCAAATAGGAGGAGCGTAGTCAATGGGACTACCTTGGTATAGAGTTCATACGGTCGTACTTAACGACCCAGGGCGACTGATTTCGGTGCATTTGATGCACACTGCCCTAGTAGCAGGTTGGGCAGGTTCTATGGCTCTATTTGAGCTAGCAACTTTTGATCCCAGCGATCCAGTTTTAAATCCGATGTGGCGTCAAGGTATGTTTGTACTACCTTTTATGGCCCGTCTTGGAGTTAATGGTTCTTGGGGGGGCTGGAGTGTTACCGGTGAAGCTGGGGTCGATCCTGGATTCTGGTCTTTTGAAGGAGTAGCGATCGCCCATATTATTCTTTCAGGAATGCTATTCCTCGCAGCAGTCTGGCATTGGGTTTACTGGGATTTAGATTTATTTGTCGATCCCCGTACCGGGAAACCTGCTCTAGACTTACCCAAAATGTTTGGGATTCATCTTTTCCTTTCTGGTCTGCTTTGTTTCGGTTTCGGGGCCTTCCACTTAACTGGTCTTTGGGGTCCTGGAATGTGGGTTTCCGATGGTTATGGCTTAACGGGTCATATCCAACCTGTAGCACCGGAATGGGGGCCAGCAGGATTTAACCCCTTCAATCCTGGCGGTGTCGTGGCTCATCATATTGCCGCTGGAGTCGTCGGTATTATTGCTGGTCTTTTTCACCTCAGTGTTCGTCCTCCTGAAAGGCTCTACAAAGCTCTAAGGATGGGTAACATCGAAACTGTACTTTCTAGTAGTATTGCCGCTGTCTTCTTCGCCGCTTTTGTGGTTACAGGAACTATGTGGTATGGTAACGCCACCACTCCGATAGAACTATTTGGGCCGACTCGCTATCAGTGGGATCAAGGCTACTTCCAGCAAGAAATTCAGCGTCGAGTACAAACTGAAATAGCAAATGGCAAATCCCTATCTGAAGCTTGGTCGACAATTCCTGAGAAACTAGCTTTCTACGACTATGTAGGTAATAGTCCTGCAAAAGGAGGTTTATTCCGTACAGGCGCTATGGATAGTGGTGACGGTATTGCTCAGGAATGGTTAGGACATGCCGTATTTAAAGATAGTGAAGGCAGAGAACTGTTTGTCCGTCGGATGCCTAACTTCTTTGAGACTTTCCCTGTGATTTTAGCTGATGCTGATGGGGTGGTTCGTGCTGATATTCCTTTCCGTCGTGCAGAATCTAAATATAGTATTGAGCAAACTGGTGTAACTGTTAGTTTCTACGGTGGTGCTTTAGACGGACAAACCTTTTCAGATCCTGTAGAAGTTAAAAAATATGCTCGTAAGGGGCAACTTGGAGAAGCTTTTGATTTCGATCTCGAAACTCTAGAATCTGATGGGGTATTCCGTACTAGCCCTAGAGGTTGGTTTACCTTTGGTCATGCTTGTTTTGCCCTGCTATTTTTCTTTGGTCATATTTGGCATGGTTCTCGTACTTTATACCGAGATGTATTTGCTGGTGTTGATCCAGAACTAGAAGAACAACAAGTGGAATGGGGTTTCTATGCGAAAGTAGGTGATAAATCTACTCGTCGTGAAGAACCTATCTAACCTTAAGGAATGACGGAGCAGGATTGAAGATGACGGTTGGAAACAAATCCTCATCTTTGTATCTTGTCTCCTTCCTAGTTCCTTATTAGATGTCTCAGAAATAATTTGATTTAGACAAATTTCAAGATTAGTTTCTTGATAAAATGTAAATAGAAAAGAAAAAATTAGGAATCTATCATTATGGAAAGCGTTGCTTATATCCTGGTTCTAGCTATGTCTTTGGCCGTACTTTTCTTTGCCATAGCTTTTCGCGAGCCTCCCCGCATTGACCAATAGATAACTCACTTGAAGTTAAATATTTTTAAGTTTTTTTCTATTCTGAGTCATTTTTTGATCTTTTCTGTGTTTAACAGACTAGGATATAACAAATGACTCAGTTTTGTTTTTTTAGAATTAACTACTCTAATATAAAGTGCAAAAAAGTTTTCCTCCTGGGTTTTTATTGTAACTTTTATGAATCACCATGTTATGTCCTACTTGCCAGCATAAAGAAAGTCGAGTTTTAGAATCCCGTTCTACAGAAGGTAAGCAAAGTATTCGTCGCCGAAGAGAATGCCTTAACTGTAAACGTCGTTTCACTACTTATGAACGCATTGAATTTGTCCCGATTACCATTATTAAAAGGGATGGTCGGCAAGAATCCTTTGAACGTTCTAAGCTATTACGGGGAATTATACGTGCTTGTGAAAAAACAACAGTTACTCACCAAAGGATTGAAGCTATAGTTGATGAAATAGAAGCCAAACTACAAAATAGCATTGCTCGAGAATTTACTACTGATGATATCGGGGAGCTAGTACTCAAAAATTTACGCCATGAGAACGAAGTAGCCTATGTCCGTTTCGCCTCAGTCTATCGTAAATTTCAAGGAATCAAAGACTTTATCGAAACTCTCAATCATCTTCAAGAAACAACTTGGGCAGTTCCCAGTGATCAAGAAGATGAGCTTTGGCAACAGTCAAACAACACAGAATCTTCGACTGCGGTAGTGGATTATCTTCATCGATAATTTTTACTATTTTTTTTGCTATTTACTGTTATTATACATTAAAGATAATTCTGGGAATTTCTCAGAAAAATTGCAAATTTTAATCTCTGTAGCCTCCAGAAAAAGCTACAATGTTTTAATGGATTCTTGCCCTAAAGCAAAACGACCCTAAAAGTGCGGTAATTATCATAGCTATTCCCAGAAAATAGCAGTGAATTTACCAGCGCGATCGCGTAGCGCCTCGCCTTCGGTGAGATCGCCAACCAATGGATACGGGTGTAGACTACACAATATCATTGAGAGTGTACATCAATTTTAGGAGGCACGTTAACCAAGGAGATATAAAAACAAGGAAAACTAAAGCACATGGTCAATCAGCAAGCAAATAGTACAAAAGATATTGGTTTCACTCACGAAGATTTCGCAGCATTACTCGATAAATACGACTACCATTTCAGTCCTGGGGATGTGGTGGCAGGAACAGTATTTAGCATGGAACCAAGGGGGGCTCTGATTGACATCGGTGCCAAAACAGCAGCCTACATTCCCATCCAGGAAATGTCTATCAATCGAGTTGACGACCCTGTAGAAGTATTACAAGCCAACGAAACTAGAGAATTTTTTATTCTCACCGATGAAAACGAAGACGGTCAATTAACCTTATCTATTCGGCGTATTGAGTATATGCGCGCTTGGGAGCGGGTTAGACAGCTACAACAAGAAGATGCGACCGTTCGCTCTAACGTTTTCGCCACTAACCGTGGTGGTGCCCTGGTAAGAATTGAAGGTTTGCGCGGTTTTATTCCTGGTTCTCATATCAGTGCTAGAGAAGCTAAAGAAGATCTAGTGGGAGAAGATTTACCACTGAAGTTTTTAGAAGTAGATGAAGAACGTAACCGTCTTGTTTTAAGTCATCGTCGCGCCCTAGTAGAACGCAAGATGAATGGTTTAGAAGTAGGCCAAGTTGTGGTTGGTTCTGTCAGGGGAATCAAGCCTTACGGTGCTTTCATCGATATTGGTGGCGTTAGCGGACTACTACATATTTCAGAAATATCTCACGACCATATTGATACTCCCCATAGTGTATTCAATGTTAACGATGAGTTAAAAGTAATGATTATCGACCTCGACGCAGAAAGGGGTCGTATTTCTCTATCTACCAAGCAATTAGAGCCAGAATCAGGAGATATGCTCAAAAATCGCCAGTTAGTCTTCGAGAAAGCTGAAGAAATGGCAGAAAAATACCGCCAAAAACTATTAGCAGAAGCTCAAGGTCTTACTCTTGAAGAGATGGAAGCTACTAATGCTACTGATGATATTCCTTCTGCTACTGAAGAACCTGAGATAGTAGAAGAAGTTGCCACTGAGGAAGCTGCCGTAGAATCGGAATCAGAGCCAAAAGTAGAAATGGCTGGTGCAGTTGACGAATAAATTAGGTATTAGGTTTAAGGGGATTTTCCTAACAGCAGCGATTCATTAGAAATCTAGCTATTGCTGCATTTGAAAATTAATAACTTAAATTATCATGAGGGTTTACGCCCTCTTTTTTTTGCCTATTTAACCAGCTTATAGTTATGCGCTTCGCGATTACATTTTTGTTCTACGAGACTATTAAAATTTATTCTCATTAACTATTGCAAATAATTACTAATACTCTGTATAATATTCTCTAGTGTTCTCCTCTCAAGGAATCGGCAGGTGAGGTCGTTAATCAAAGAAAGCGACTCTCCTGTTTTTTTTTAGCTGTACACTATATATTTAGCAAATATTAAGAAAAAAGTTACCAACTGGGAAGTTTATGAGCTCGACAGCAACAGTTTCTCAAACTAATGATTATGACGTAATTGTGATTGGTTCTGGAATTGGCGGTTTAGTTACGGCTACTCAGCTAGCAGCCAAGAAAGCTAAAGTACTAGTCTTAGAACGCTATCTGATACCTGGAGGTAGTGCAGGATATTTTGAAAGGGAAGGATATCGCTTTGATGTTGGCGCTTCCATGATCTTTGGCTTTGGAAAAAAGGGCACAACTAACTTGCTGACTCGCGCCTTAGATGCCGTAGGAATGAGTATTGAAACTGTGATCGATCCTGTACAAATTCACTATCATTTGCCCGATGGCTTAGAATTGAAAGTCCATCGGAATTATGAGAAATTTTTGCAAGAACTGATTGGGATTTTTCCCCATGAAGAAACAGGAATTCGTCGCTTTTATGGTGAATGCTGGAATATCTTTAACTGTCTCAACTCGATGGAATTATTGTCCCTAGAGGAACTTGGTTACTTGATGAGAGTATTTTTTCAGCATCCTTTAAGTTGTTTGGGCTTAGTCAAATATTTACCTCAAAACACAGGAGATATTGCCCGTCGCCACATCAAAGATCCCAAACTATTAAAATTCATTGATATGGAATGTTACTGCTGGTCGGTAATGCCAGCATCTCACACCCCGGCAATTAATGCGGGAATGGTCTTTTCCGATCGCCATTATGGAGGAATTAATTATCCTAAAGGAGGAGTGGGACAAATTGCGCAAAAATTAGTTACTGGATTAGAAAAACATGGCGGAGAAATTCAGTACAAAGCTAGGGTAACGCAAATTCTCCTGGACAAGGGCAAAGCAGTAGGAGTCAAACTCGCTAACGGCCAAGAATATTATGCTCAACGCATTGTCTCTAATGCAACTCGTTGGGATACCTTTGAAAAACTATTATCCCCCGATAAGATGCCAGCTCAAGAAAAAAGATGGCAACAACGTTATCAGAAATCCCCTAGTTTTCTCAGTTTACATTTAGGAGTCCATACAGAAGTCTTACCCATTGGCACAGAATGTCATCATATTCTTCTAGAAGAATGGAATAACATGGAAAACCCCGAAGGTACCATCTTTGTTTCCATTCCTACTTTATTAGATCCTGATCTAGCACCAGCGGGTCATCATATTATCCACACCTTTACTCCTAGTTGGATTGAAGATTGGCAAGGTTTATCGCCCCAGGCTTATCAAGAAAAAAAAGAAGCTGCTGCTAGTCAATTAATTAGTCGGCTAGAAACTATTTTTCCAGGTTTAAGTACGGGATTAGACTATCAAGAAGTGGGAACTCCCCGCACTCATCGGCGTTTTCTCGGTAGAGATGACGGTACTTATGGCCCGATTCCTAGTCGTAAACTTGCTGGGTTATTGGGTATGCCGTTTAATCGCACGGGAATTCCCCAACTCTATTGTGTTGGCGATAGTACTTTTCCTGGTCAAGGACTCAATGCGGTAGCATTTTCTGGATTTGCTTGCGGTCATCGTGTAGCGGTGGATCTAGGACTCTAGAGCGTCGATTCAGTATTTATAAATTACTAGTTAGGTGAGAGGGGGGAGTGTGGGAAGAAGGTAGAGAGTGTGGGGAGAGGGGGTGGACAAGGAAGATTGGGGGAATTAAGTTTTTTTTCTCATATCAATTTGAATAAAGAATACGACAGATAAATGTAGGGGTTTGGCAGTGCCAAACCCCTACCTAAATTTTATGTGTAGCAAACATTCTTTAATTTGGTATCATTTTCTCCTTTGTCTTCGCACACTACCCTATCTTCGGAATCTCTCTTTGGCTTCCGTTTCCCTCTCAATTAATGATTTCTCTTGATTACTGAATCGGTGTTCTAGAGATAAGCACCATTCGAGGCTCAATAACTCATCGAGATGCGAATGGGGCTTGCCCTCGAATGGGGGAAATGCATTTAGTTATTAAACTCGCTCGTTCCTTCCTACTCAAGAGAAATCGAATAGATTTGACCTTCAATTAACAAGCGAGTAATCCCTTTAGAATAGAGATGATGCGAGGTTTTTTTGAGCATAGCGCTATCAGGAACCTTAATTACTTTTTCTCGTCGATGGGAAAAGCGTTTAGCTACTCGATGGTTATCAAACACAGGTAAAGTTTTCTGTTCAATTTCTTCTTGGGGAATTGAACCGAGATCGGCAAAATCTTGTAAAGGTTTAACAATTAGTTCTGCGGCACGATCAATAACCAGATAGCAAACCCGAGGTAAAGATGCTTCATCAAGAGGTCTGATTTGGAGACTAGTTTTCCCAGGACTAGTATGAGGATAGCTGTCTAGATCATCTGTTTCTAAGTCCCAAACATCGAGATCCTCCTCATCTTCATCTTCATCAATATCCGCAATATCTTCTCCCAGCATTTCGCTCAGAGCAATTACATCGACTCCATCATCGTCATCGTCTTCCTCGTTCAAAACTTCATCAATTATTGGTTGTTTGGTAACAGGGGAAGTTTTAGGAGACAGAGAAGGGGTATTCTGGGAACTAATAGGAATTTCACGCTGTTCCTCTTGATTTTTTGACTTAAGAGGAGTTTGACTGCTAATTGGGGTAGATTTTTCCTGGGACAAGGCATCAGAATCGGTAGCAATCTCTAATTGCTTAGGCGGCAAAATAATTTTTTGTGCTCTAGATTTTTTCCCAGCCGGAGTAGATTTAGCATCCCCTTTTGCAGTGCGAGCTAAACGTTTTTGTTGAATCAATTCATCGTATTCAGATTTGGCAAGACTATTTTTGAGAAAACGACTAATAGTAGAGCTACTGACTCCAAAACTAGTGGCTAACGTGGAAGTGGTTGCCTCGGAGTTACGATACAACTCAAGGATTTTTTGTTTATCTTCTTCTGTTAATTTTCTGGGACTCATGCTCTTGCAACTACAACCTTAGGTGTCCGTTTTCTTGTCGATCTTATATTTTGTCGAGCTTTCTTATGATAACGTCAGCTGGTTAATTTTGTTATCATCTTTCTCTATTGGAACATAATTGTCTCTAAATCAGCATAATTTTTTTGTGCACTGGGTTGATCTTGGTTAGATAACTGGTAAATTATTCTCTGGTACCAGAAATTAGTACGAGATGGAGTAGATATGCCACAAAAAGATAAACAAGCAGCACTACTGATGTTGGCAGATGGCAGTTTCTATCGTGGTTGGTCATTTGGGGCGAAAGGAACGGTAATTGGTGAGGTAGTTTTCAATACGGGGATGACTGGATATCAAGAAGTCCTGACAGACCCGAGTTATTGTGGTCAGATTGTAACTTTCACCTATCCAGAATTAGGTAATACAGGAGTTAACCCAGAAGACGAGGAATCTGCCCATCCTCAAGTTAAAGGAGCGATCGCCCGTAACATAACTTATCGTCCTAGTAATTGGCGTTCTACCCAGTCTCTTCCTGATTATCTTCAAGAACATCATATTCCTGGTATTTATGGCATTGATACTCGGGCGCTAACTCGTAAAATTCGTTCCACAGGAGCGATGAATGGAGGGATTTCTACGGAAATACTCGATCCCAAAAGATTACAATCTCTAGTGCTCAAAGCTCCGAGCATGGCAGGTTTGAATTTAGTCAAAGAGGTAACAACCTCAAAAATTTACGAATGGTCAGAAACTACAGATTCTAGTTGGGAGTTTGCCGAGAAAAAAGATGACAACTCTTTTACTGTAGTAGCTATTGATTTTGGCATTAAACGCAATATTCTGCGTCGTCTTACTAGTTATGGTTGTAAGGTAATTGTGGTGCCAGCAACTGCTTCTGTTGACGAGATTTTAGCTTATAATCCCGACGGGATTTTCCTCTCTAATGGGCCAGGAGATCCGGCTGCTGTGACAGAAGGTGTTGCCTTAACTAAAGAATTATTAAAACTAGAGAAACCCACATTTGGCATTTGTATGGGACATCAGATTTTAGGTTTATCTTTGGGCGCCCAAACCTTCAAGTTAAAATTTGGTCATCGTGGTCTCAATCAACCCGCAGGATTAAAGCAGCAGGTAGAAATTACTAGTCAAAATCATGGTTTTGCGATCGCGTCGGAATCTTTGGCTGCGGATGTAGAGATTACCCATCTCAATCTCAACGACAAAACAGTAGCCGGATTACAACATAAAACTTTACCTTTCTTTTCGGTTCAATATCATCCTGAAGCTAGTCCTGGCCCCCATGATGCGGATTATTTATTTCTTAAATTTGTTAATTTGATGAAAAATTCTCGAGATAGTTAGCGAATCCAAAAAGCTCATAGTCTATAGCTAATTGTGAAGCGATTTTAACCAAGGTGAGACTGGCAGATTTAATGGTCATGAAGTACATTGGCTGGGAAAGGAGTTCAGTTTTAATTAAATCCTTTGTCGATTAGCTGTTGACAAATTGTAGTCCAGACTGAAATGAAACAATTTTATGATGCCTTCATCTCCTACGGACGGGCTGATAGTAAAGCTTTTGCCATCAAACTTAATCAAAAGTTGATGGCACAGGGCTTAAATATCTGGTTTGACCAAGAAGATATTCCGTTAGCTGTGGACTATCAAGAACAGATTAATAGCGGCATAGAACAAGCGCATAACTTTATTTTTATAATTGCCCCTCATTCGGTCAATTCAAAATATTGTCTCAAGGAAATTAATCAGGCAATTCAATACAATAAGCGGATCATTCCCTTACTTCACGTTGAACGAATTAGCCAAGAAACTTGGCACTTAAGAAACCCGAATCAAACTCAAGAAGACTGGCAAGAATACCAAGCCAAGGGATTAGATTCTAGTTTTCCTAACATGCATCCGACAATTAGCAAAATTAACTGGATTTATTGTCGAGAAAATATTGATAATTTTGCCAGCTCTTTCCAGGGTTTAATCAATGCCATTGATCAGCATCAAGAGTATGTTGCCCAACATACTGAATTTTTAGTTAAAGCTTTGGACTGGTCGCGGAATCAGAAGCAAAGGAATTACCTGTTAATTAATGAAGAGAGACAGGCAGCAGAAACTTGGTTAAAATATAAATTTGTTGAGGAACAATCTCCTTGTAATCCCACAGACTTACACTGTGAATTTATTTGCGAAAGTATTAAGAATGCCAATAACTTGATGACGCAGGTTTTCTTGTCAGCCTCAGATCAAGATAATAGCATCAAGGAAAAAATTGGCAAAACTCTAATGCGTGAATGTTTTACAATCTGGACTAATCAGAGAGATATTAAAACAGGAACTGATTTCGAGAAGGAAATTCAGAAAGGAATTGAAGGGGCAGATAATTTTGTCTATTTTATATCCCCAGATACGCTAGCATCGCAATACTGCCAGCAAGAATTTGCCTACGCTGCTGCTAATAACAAACGGATCATTCCTTTGCTAGTTCAAGAAACTGATCTTCAGTTGATTCCCTCCCAGCTCCAGGAATTACAACGCATTGACATAACTGGCTCGGAAGATGAGGAAAAATATCGCCATGATATCGATAAATTATTAAAGGCATTAAAAAGTGAATCCAATTATTATGAAAAGCATAAACTTTTGTTAGTCAAGGCACTCAAATGGCACAAAAACAACCGCAATCTTAGTTTCTTATTGCGAGGCTATAATCTCCAGCATTTTGAATCTTGGCTCAAGGTAGCTCAACAGCGCCAAGATTATCCTCCTTTACCTCTACAAGAAGAATTTATTGCTGAGAGTCTCCAACAACCTAAAGAATCTTCCTTAGAAGTTTTTATCTCTTATTCCTATGCTGATTCAGATTTCGCGCGCCAGTTAAATGATGCCCTGATTGAAGTGGGAAAACTCACTTGGTTCGAGAAAGAAAGTATCGACCAAGAAAGTATCGCAGATTTTCAGCAGGAAATTTATCGGGGGATTGAAAACTCCGATAATTTTCTCTTTATTATTTCCCCCAAATCAGTAAATTCTTCTGCTTGTTCTGAGGAGGTGGAATATGCTCAGAGTTTGAATAAACGTATTGTGACAGTAGTTTATCAACCAGTTCCCCCAGAAGAATTGCATCCAGTCTTGGCCAAGATACAGTGGATTAACTTTAACCAGCATGGGGGTGATTTGCATGCCAATTTCCCTCAACTAGTTCGAACTATTGATACTGACCGAGAACATGTACATAGTCACACCAAATGGTCACAGGAAGCCAGAGAATGGGCACAAAAAGACAAAACTGCTGATCTGCTGTTGCGTGGTAGTGAATTACTGTTCGCCCAAAAATGGTTAGAGGAAACTGAACAATTAGGCAAACAACCGCTCGCCACGGATTTACAAAAAGAGTTTATTACCGCTAGTCAAAAGGCTAAGCAAGCAGAGGAAGAAGCAGAACAACGCCGACAAGCAGAGATCTTACGGTTGCAGAAAGAACGGACTCAAGAAGCAGAAGCCAGATTAGCAGCCGAGCAAAAATATGCTAAACGACAAAAGTTTTATCGGCGGGTAGCTACAATTGGATTTATGATTACCAGTGCCTTGGGATTATTCGCTGTACATGAATATATAGAGGCTAAAATTAGTGAGATTGAGGCTACCAGTCTATCGAGTGTCGCCCTCTTTGTCTCGCAAGACAAGTTGGATGCCCTTATAGAAGCAATCAAGGCAAAGCAACAACTAGAAAAAGAAAAGTTCGTTTTAAGCATAGGCAGATTTGTTTTAAGAAAAGGTGAAGACTCCCAAAGCCAAGTTGAGCAAGCACTACAACAAGCAGTATTTGCGATCAAAGAGTATAATCGTTTGTCAGGACATAATGACGCTAATTCCAAGTCAGGACATAATGGCGCTGTTTTGGAAGTTGCTTTCAGTCCAGACGGGAAATTGATTGCTTCGGGAAGTACAGACAACACGATCAAAATCTGGAATCGGGATGGTCAGTTGCGAGAAACCCTCACAAAGCATGAGGGGTCGGTAAATGCAGTTGCTTTTAGCCCCGATGGACAAAGAATTGCCTCAGCTAGTAAAGACCAAACCGTTAAACTCTGGAATTGGGACGGCAAACAGGCTACTTTAATAGCTACTCTCAAAGGTCATGAGGGGTCGGTGAATGCAGTTGCTTTTAGCCCCGATGGACAAAGAATTGCCTCAGCTAGTAAAGACCAAACCGTTAAACTCTGGAAGCAGGACGGTACTTTACTAACAACCCTTGAAGATCATGAGGGGTCGGTGAATGCAGTTGCTTTTAGCCCCGACGGACAAAGAATTGCCTCAGCTAGTAAAGACCAAACCGTTAAACTCTGGAAGCAAGACGGTAATTTACTCAAAACCCTCAAAGGTGACAAGCCGAATGGGGGGGCATTTAACTCGGTCGTTTTTAGTCCCAATGGTAAGCTAATTGCTGCTGGCAGTGCAGATAAAACTATCAAAATATGGCAACAAGATGGCAAGTTCCTGAGAACTCTTGAGGGGCATAGGGAGCAAGTTTGGAATGTTGCTTTTAGCCCCGACAGTCAAAAAATTGTTTCTGCTAGTGCCGATAAAACTTTCAAACTGTGGAAAGTAAATGACGGCAGTTTTTTGATGAATTTCAGAGGGCATAGTGACCTGGTAACCGCAGTGGATTTTAGCCCAGATGGTGAATTTATTGTCTCTGGAAGTGAAGACAATAGTGTCCGACTCTGGAAGCCAAAAAACAGTTTACTAGACAAGCTTTTTGGTCATGAGAATTGGGTTAAGGCAGTTGCTTTTAGCCCCGACGGTCAGCTCATTGCCTCTGGTAGTAACGACAAAACAGTTAAAATTTGGCAAAGAGATGAAAGAGATGGTAGAAGGTTCAAGTTACTGAGAACTCTTGAGGGTCATAGCGATAAGGTTAAGGCAGTTGCTTTTAGACGCCCCGATGGTAAGCTAATTGCCTCTGCCAGTGCTGACCAAACGGTTAAAATTTGGCAAAGAGATGGTAGAAAGTTTCAGTTACTGAGGACTCTTGAGGGTCATGATGATGGTGTTAACGGAGTTGCTTTCAGCCCTGATGGTCAGCTAATTGCCTCTGCCAGTGCTGACCAAACAGTTAAAATTTGGCAAAGAGATGGTACCTTGTTGAGAACTCTTGAGGGGCATAGCGATGAGGTTAACGCAGTTGTCTTTAGCCCCGACGGTCAGTTAGTTATTTCCGGGAGTGCAGACAATACTATCAAAATCTGGCAATGGGACGGCAATCAGGCTACCTTAAAGACAACTCTTGATGGACATAAAAGTCCAGTTTTTGCCCTCGATATTAGCCCAGACGGTCAGCTAATTATTTCTGGAAGTGGAGATAATACGGTTAAACTTTGGACTATTGATGGCAAGTTACTGGAAACCAGGGAAGATGATCACTCGGATTCGGTTTTGGCAGTCAAGTTTCATCCCAATCCTGAGAAGACTATTATTGCCTCAGCAAGCGTGGACAAGACAATTAAACTTTGGCAATGGGATGGCAATAAGGTTATTTTAAGAACACCTGAAACTCTGATGGGTCATAGCGCTGCTGTCGAGAGCATTGATTTTAGCCCAGACGGCAAAACCCTTGCCTCAGGAAGTAATGACAGAACAGTAATTCTCTGGACCAAGGAAGATGA
>JASJDR010000071.1 GCA_030065615.1 Xenococcus sp. MO_188.B8
CAAGTTGAGAAGTGGAGCCGATTACCGAGATGCGCGATTTGCCCTTAAGGAACTAAAAACTCTCGTTGAAAAATAAATAAGACAAGTTAAGGATGGGTTCCCATGATCAATTTCGATTTAGGCAGCTAGCACCTGGTGCTGACCAAGACGCTGAGATACTCGTTATTATTGATTATTCCCGCTCAAGAATGGTCAAATCTCGAAACAGGACTCAAACAAAGAATTCAAGCTCTCAATCTATTTTTAAACGATATTTAAGGCGAGCAAAAAATAGTTAACGATGGCAAAATTCCCGCAGAAGTCATTAATACTGCTTCGGGATTTCTCAAACCTTAGAGAAGCAGGTGCAGCTTTCCCCGCAGGAATTACCTGGAGACGCAAGGATCTTGTCGCGATTATACAGTGTTATTTATGGAAGTCTGTCGCGCTGTGGGCATAGCAGCGAGGTTTGTTAGCGGTTATCAAGAAGGCGATCGCGTTCAACCAAGTAGAGATTTACACGCTTGGGTAGAAGTTTACTTACCTGATGCGGGTTGGCGAGGTTACGATCCGACTCTTGGTTTAGGAGTCTGCGATCGCCACATTCCCTTGGCTGCTAGTGCGATTCCCGCCTCTGCTGCTGCTATTGACGGCTCTGTTATCTCGGTCAAAAGCGGTCAAAATATCACTTCTAGCATGAATGCTCAAATCTCGATTGAAATAGGAAACGAGAAAAGTATAGAGAATGAGGGATTAGGAACGAGTATTAGCTATTTACTCTAGAAAAGTCGTTACATCTCCATCAGGACTGAGTATTAAGCGAATTGTTGCTTGATCTGTGTTTTTTAGCGGAGAGACAAAAGCTTCGCCTCTTAAGGGAAGATTGGTACGATCTATAAAAGTCTCTGATGCCCTACCGATGGGAATAATTCTTTGGATAGAGCCGTCTTTGTTTAAAATTAGACGATATTCGAGAGTTCTGGTTAATTCTGCTGGTGGCTGCCATTTTTGCTCAAAATAACTTTTAACTTCTTTGATTTGAGAAATTTCAGGAATATTGGTATTCGGTTTTTTTGCTGTCAGCTCAGGATTATCATTGCCATTGTCCTCTTCTATGGGCGAGTCGGATAAACTTTCCTGAGATAAGCGATCGCGTATATAATCATCAATAGTTTTATCGGGGTTTAAGGCAATTTGTTCTTTGCGATTAGCCGTCGCTTCTGAGGAATTAGCGGTTTCTGGACTCTCTAAAGCTCTTGCGGCAGAATTTTCTGGGGTGTCATTGGTTTGGGGTTCTGGAAGAACTACAACCGTTGATTCCACTTGGGGTAATTGGGATTCTGCTTGGGTAGCATTTTTCTGTTTTGGCGGTGGTGGCTTGAGATCAGGAAATGATGTAATTTCAGGAGCTACTGTTTTACCGACTTCTGGTAAAGGATAGTCCTCAGGGTTGGGAATATCTGGTGGCGGTTTGGGTAAATCGATCGCCGGCGGAGGAGGTAAAGTATTAGCCGAGGATAGAGGTTCAGTTAGTTTTGGTTTTGGAGCGGGTTTCGTTTCTATTTTCGGTACTTGAGGCGGAATTACTTCTGCGACATCAGCTCGGGGTTCGGGTTCTTCTTGTAAAGAAACCACAGATTCAGTTACTATGGGTCTTGTGATCAGTCGCAACACTAAATTAGTTAACCCAACAGTAAGAAGTAATGCTACCGCTATCTTCATCCATAGAGGCAAAATGAGTTTTTGGGGAGCCTGTTCTAGTTCTGCTACCACCGCTATTTCACTTTTATATTCTTCTAAAGCCGTAACAAGATCGAATAATTGTAAAGCACTAATTTGAATTTTTAGGGGGGGATTTACTGTGATTAAATCGCCTAAATATAATTCATGATTTACCAATCCTAAAGGCTTTAAATAGGGAGCAACGTCGATATTTTCTACTTTTGCAATAACTGATGAAGCCAAAGATTCAGCCCCAAAAGATTGTTCTAAAAATTTTTCTGTATAGTTTAGAACTAGATTATAGATTTGTTCTAATTGTTCGCGCTCGCCTGAGATAGTTACCTGTTCTTCCTTGGGGATTCTCGGATCGTCAAAACTAAGTTGAAAACGCAGATTTTTGATTACTTGTTGTTTAGTCCAACGAGATAAAGCAGAATTCTGACCCCAAATTTCTAAACTACAAGTAGGTGGTGTAAATTTATGAATTAATTGCATACTTTAATAATTAAAAATTGAAAAATTATTAATCAATGACTGATAATTGATCATTAATTAAGGATTGCTAGCCATAACAAGCGATGACCATTATTGCCGCTATAAAATAACAAATCAATTAATAATTTCAAGGCAAGATTGGATAATTTATCAGGAGTTAGTTCCTGTTGGGAAGCCATTCTTTCTTGGTATAAATTAATAAATTTATCTAAATAATCCCCCAATAACGAAACCTGATGCGGAGGCTTATTTTGAGAAGTTATTTGTTCTAACAGACTAACCGCACGGCGCAGTAACTCTTGTTCTTTTTTAGCTAAATAACAAATGATCAAAACTAAAGATCTTGCTTCTTCGACATCTAACTTTTTTCTGCCTCCAGAACTATTTCGCAGCGGATTAGATTGACGTAACCGCCATAAAGCCACTCGATCTGTGATCACAGATTCTAAATCCAGTTCTTTAGCTGCATTCAATACACTATCAGAAGTAATATTAGCGATCGCCTCTAAAGCCAAAATTACTAAATCAAGATGAGACTTGATATTATCTAACTGATTGACTGTAGGAGTCTTGAGTCGATGAAAATCTTGCCATATTGTCTGGGATGGAGTGCGATCAGAGTGCGAATCCATATTTTGGAGTTGAAGTAGAACTTATATAATTTATTTTACCTAGCTTTCCCATCTTCCCCATCTCCTCAGCTATCATCCCTCAGAGCCATAGGACAAATTCCTTTATAATCCTCAGTAAAATTAATCTGAGATAGCAATTCCAGTTCTTCGGGAGGAGCAAACCGAGAAACTACACATTGAGGATAAATGCGCTTAATTTCTCGTTGTAAACGCTCTAGAAGTAACCTTCTTGTACGCTCTTGATTAGGAAAATCTGGATCGACAACTAAATCCCAAATTGAAGCATGGAATACTCCGTCGCCAGTCGCTCTGATAAAACCAACAAGAGACTTATCCTTGAATGATTTGGCACTGAAATAGAGGAGAGAATTTTGCAGAGCAAGTTGAATTTTTTCGAGATTACGGGGCGGGTAACCTGCCTTGATCAAAAGCTCATTTAATGATTCAGCAACTCCTTGTTTATCAGCACTAATATAAATCTTCGGTAGCTTTTTTTTGGCTGATGTTGGAGAATTTGAAGACATATATTAAAGTACTCAGTAAATCCAATCTGATTATAGAATTAACCATTAATTGATATCTATTATCTTATCAGATTGAGGGATTTTAGAGAAAATACTGAACTAAGATGATCGATCAACTCTGGGTGTTACTCTGTTCGGGTTTAGTGTTTCTGATGCAAGCAAGTTTTATGTGCCTTGAGTCAGGTCTAACTCGCGCCAAAAATAGTATCAATGTAGCAGTGAGGAGCAGGAGCTTGGGGAACGCTTTGTGTGGCTTTATTTGGTCAATTAGAAATATATTGCCACAGGTTTAAATCGAATTAGTCAACTTGGCGTGTAATTATTCGGGATTACAGTAATTTATGGCTGTGCTTTTGTTTTAACTTGGGTATTGCTCAAACTCCTTAATTTCTTTTTTGTCTCAAACAGCAAAACTTGATTATCAAGATCTTAAAAGGTCGTTTTAATAATATTTCTGAGTCAATTATTGATCACATGCAGTCTATTCATAATCTAGACCAGTTAGAACCTTATTACAAAAAGCGATCTCTGTTAGTAGCATAGAAGAATTTCTCTTGCAGTAATAAACCGCGTCCGTGAAGAGAAAACTGTAGTTTTGAGAGAAAGGAGTTAGAAGTTTCAGGTTCAAATTATTGACATTTTCAAGTCAGACATACTGTAGCTTTTATAGCCATTCTCAAATTAGTGATACCAAATAAATAATGTTTGCGACACATACAATTTATGTAGGGGTTTGGCACTGCCAAACCCCTACTTTAGGGAACAGGGAATGGGAAACGGGGAACCCCAAGGGGTAAGTCATGAATCTGAGAAACGCTATATTCTTATTTACCTTTATCAAATTGATTATTATCTAAAAATTCCTGTTTAGATTGCTTTAATTGTTCCCAAAATTTTTTGATTTCATGATAAGTATCTTCAGGACTAATTTTGCCGTTGGTTTCTAGAGCACATAAATAAGAAACCCGTTGAGCAAAGATTTGTAAGTTAGCACTAAAAGCCAAATTTCCTGGACTAAACTTGCCACGATAATTGCCTATGGGATATAAAAAGCTGTCTTTGCTATCTTTTGATTCTTCAGCCATTAAATTTTTATTTCCAGTTTCTTAAGTCAGTAAACCTCGTTGATAGACTTAATTAGCTTAATTAGTTATTAATCATAATTCCTGTCTCTTAACCTTTGGTTAAGAAAGGACTATATTTTGAAAATATCAATTTGAAAATATCAACTTCACATTTGTTGCTTTTGATACATTTCCCAGCCGACTGCTCAAAAGCAATTAGAGTACAAGATATTTTTGTCCTCATGGGTGAAAATATTTTGATTGAGACGCGATTTAGGTTGCTAAATATAAATATATTTAACTAAATTTCAATATTAATTGCAAATTGTAACCTAAAATTAGGACTGATCGACTAGCAATAGTAGGCTGCTAATGGTCTAACTGCGTCATTGCTTATTACTGTCTTGGTGCGTGCTTGCCCTGTCTCGGCGGCACTTGACCTTGCTTGCCCTGATTATCGATATGATCCCATGTATGTAGGACAAATGGGAGAATGGGAATAATAAGGATAAACGCCTTACCTATTTACTTATTACTTATTACTTATGTCTCATCCTCTGTATGTTGCGTTTATCTGGCATCAACATCAACCTTTATACAAATCTCGTCAAGCAAACTTAGATTCTTTAGCACAGTATCGCCTACCTTGGGTGAGGCTCCATGGAACCAAAGATTATTTAGATTTAGTTTTAATCTTAGAGCGCTATCCTAAGTTGCATCAGACAGTAAATTTAGTACCCTCGCTAATGTTGCAGCTGGAAGATTATGCAGCAGGTAAGGCGATCGATCCCTATTTAGAGTTAGCCTTGACTCCCGAGGGGAATTTAACCGAAAAGCAGAAACAGTATATTATTAAGCATTTCTTTGATGGTCATTATCACACCTTAGTGGAACCCCATCCTCGCTACCAAGAGTTATATCAGCAAAGACAGGAATCAGGACATAATTGGTGTTTGGCAAATTGGTCACGACAAGATTATAGTGATTTGCTAGCTTGGCATAATTTAGCTTGGATCGATCCGCTATTTTGGGATGATCCTGAGATTGCTAGTTGGTTAGACAGAGGTAAAAATTTTACTTTAGGCGATCGCGAAAAGATCTATGCCAAGCAAAGGGAGATTATTGCCCGGATTATTCCGCAACATAAAAAGATGCAAGACAGTGGACAGTTAGAAGTCACCACAACTCCCTATACCCATCCGATTTTGCCCTTACTTTTAGATACCAATGCGGGTCGGGTTGCTGTCCCCAAAATAACTCTTCCGAAGAAACGTTTTCAATGGTCGGAGGATATTCCCCGTCATTTAGAGAAAGCTTGGTCGATGTATCGCGATCGCTTTGACTGTGCGCCTCGCGGTTTATGGCCTTCGGAACAGT
The DNA here is from genome assembly GCA_030065615.1 of Xenococcus sp. MO_188.B8. Taxonomy (GTDB): domain Bacteria; phylum Cyanobacteriota; class Cyanobacteriia; order Cyanobacteriales; family Xenococcaceae; genus Xenococcus. The sequence continues at coordinate 5,794 of JASJDR010000071.1, forward strand.
CGGTCAGTCCTGAGATCTTGCCCTTCATCTCCAAACAGGGATTTAAATGGATCTGTTCTGATGAAGCGGTATTGGGTTGGAGTCTGAAGCATTTTTTCCATCGCGATGAAGCGGGAAATGTTTGCGAACCAGAATTGATGTATCGTCCCTATCGCTTAGAGACACCCTATGGTGATTTAGCTATCGTGTTCCGGGATCACCGTTTATCTGATTTGATTGGCTTTACCTATAGCAATATGACTCCCCGTCACGCTGCTGCGGATTTGATTGGACATTTAGAAGCGATCGCCCGTAGTTTGGCTGAGCGACAAGAGAATCCCGATGAAGCTCTCGAAGAACCCTGGCTAGTAACGATCGCCCTTGATGGCGAAAACTGCTGGGAATATTATCAAAAAGATGGTTTACCATTTTTAGATGCCCTATACCAAAAACTGAGTAAAGACGAAGATATTAAGTTAGTAACAGTAGAAGAATTTATTACTAAGTTTCCCCCCACAGAAACTATCCCTGCCAAAACATTACATAGTGGTTCTTGGGTAGATGGCAACTTTACTACTTGGATTGGGGACGGGGTCAAAAATCGGGCTTGGGATTTACTACATGCGGCTAGAGAAACGGTAGCCAAACATCCTGAAGCTACAGAAGAAAATAATCCCGAAGTTTGGGAAGCTTTATATGCTGCTGAAGGTTCCGATTGGTTTTGGTGGTTTGGGGAAGGACATTCTTCGAGTCACGATGAAATGTTTGATAGTTTATTCCGCGAACATCTCTGCGCCATCTATCAGGCGTTAAATGAACCCATTCCCCCAGAATTAGAAAAATCAGTCGAAAAACATGATCGCAAAGGCGATCGTCTTCCCCAAGGCTTTATTCACCCGATTATCGATGGAATCGGTGATGAACAGGACTGGGATCGCGCAGGCATGATCGAAATTGGCGGTGCCAGAGGAACCATGCATCGCAGCAGTATTGTGCAGAAGATTTTCTATGGTGTGGATCACCTTAATTTTTATCTGCGTCTTGACTTTAAAGCTGGTACTGAACTAGGAAAAGATATTCCTGGAGAGTTACATTTACTGTGGTACTATCCAGGTATTCAAATGTACAATAGTCCTGCGCCATTAGGAGAACTCCCTCAAGAAGCTCCTCTAGATTATTATTTTCATCACCATTTGAGTATTAACCTACTTACAGAATCTGTGTGGTTAGCAGAAGCCGAAGCAGATTTTCGCTGGCATATTCGCGCTTGTCGTGCTGATGTAATGTACGATAAATGTTTAGAAATTTCCGTTCCCTGGGCGGATTTACATATAGATCCGGATACTCCTTTAGAAATTTTAGCTGTGTTCGGCGATCATGGTAAGTACCGCAGTTATGTTCCAGAGAATAAGTTCATTCAGTTACAAGTTCCTTAGTTACTGGTTCCTAGTTATAGTTCATGTGAGTGAGCGAAATTTACTGTAGTAAACAGGGAGATAGGGAAATAGGGAGATAGAGATGTGAAGAGTGTGGGAAGGGTGGGGAGTGTGGGAGGTGTGGGAAGATAGGGAGATAATTGATTCCCCAAGACCCCAAGTCCTTAAATCCCCACGCATTTTTTCGCTCACCTAGTTCATGTCAGGGGATAGAGGGTCAATTTCTGGGATAATGAGAACGGAGCAACTCTATTTGATGTTACCTAGATATTGAAAATATTTTTATATGTCCCCTATTGCCTCTCATAAAAAAGCTAGAGCTTTAAAAGCTGGTAGTCGTCGCCCGGCAAAAGAACTTTGTAGTGAATGCGGTTTATGCGATACTTACTATATTCACTATGTAAAAGAAGCCTGTGCTTTTCTCAATCAACAAGTAGCCGCCTTGGAACAACAAGCTCATGGACGGAGTAGGGATTTAGACCAAGAAAACGATATCTATTTTGGAGTACATCAAGAAATGATGGCGGCGCGGAAGCGGCAACCCATAGCAGGAGCGCAATGGACAGGAATTGTTAGTAGTCTGGCTTGCACTATGCTAACTCAAGGATTAGTTGAAGGAGTTGTCTGCGTTAAAAATACTTCAGAAGATCGTTTTCAACCCTTGCCGATAATTGCTAGAACCCCAGAAGAAGTATTAGCAGCTAAGGTAAATAAGCCCACTCTGTCGCCAAATTTATCTGTTTTGGAACAAATAGAAAAGTCAGGGATGAAAAGACTGTTAGTTATTGGGGTAGGCTGTCAAATTCAGGCTCTCAGGGCGGTAGAAGCTGAATTAGGATTGGAAAAACTCTATGTTTTGGGTACTCCCTGTGTCGATAATGTCAGTCGCGAGGGTTTACAAAAATTTCTGGATACCACGAGTAGGTCTCCTGAAACAATAGTGCATTATGAATTTATGCAAGATTTTCGGATTCATTTCAAACATGAAGATGGCTCAATTGAAAAAGTTCCCTTCTTCGGTTTAAAAACGAATCAACTCAAGGATGTGTTTGCCCCTTCTTGCATGAGTTGTTTTGATTATGTGAATTCGCTAGCGGATTTGGTTGTGGGATATATGGGAGCGCCTTTTGGTTGGCAATGGATCGTAGTTCGCAATGATACAGGAAAAGAGATGTGGGAATTAATCAAAGATCAAATTGAGACCCAACCTGTAATGAGTAAAGGCGATCGCAAACAGGCGGTACAACAAAGCATTCCGGCCTATGATCAGGGAGTAACCTTGCCGATGTGGGCGGCGAAAATGATGGGCATTGTGATTGAGAAGATTGGCCCTAAAGGTTTAGAATATGCCCGCTTTTCGATCGATTCCCATTTCACTCGCAATTACCTCTATGTCAAACGCAACCATCCTGAAAAATTAGAGGCACATGTTCCAGAATATGCCAAAAAGATTGTTGAGCAGTATAAATTACCAGACTAAGGCAACTGTGCGAAAGTAATAGGTAGCAAAGATAACAACTTATATGAGCTAATTGGAGAACAATTGTATTCCTTAAAAACAAATGTTTAAGTTTCTGCGATCGCCTTATTTAATTAACTTTTTCCAGAGTTTTATCGGCCTATCAGCTATTAGTTTAAGCTTAGGTTTCTCTGTATTGGCTCAGAATATTCCTGTAACTCAAAATAAACTATCTTCTCAAGAAGAGGTTGATTTAAAACAAGGGCAAGTAATACTTAAAGGTCAACAGGGAGAATATAAAGGTCAAGTTATTGCCAGTGGCAACTTAGATGTAGCTTGGGAAGTTTTAACTGATTACGAAAATTTTCAGAATTTTTTACCCAATATTACCTCTAGCAGGATAGTTGATAACGAAGGTAATCAAACAATATTTGAACAGGTTAGCCAAGTAGATTTGTGGTTGTTTGCCGAACAATTTACAGTTCAAATTGCTGCAAAAGAAACTCAGCCACAGAAGATAGATTTTCAGATAGTTAAAGGAGATTTAGAGCAGTTACAAGGTACTTGGCAGTTACAAGAAGTAACTTCCCGTCAGATTTTGATTACTCATAGTGTTAAGGTACAACCCCAATCTAGTATCGAGAAACCTTTTTTCTTTGGTATTTATGAGGCTTCTTTAGAAGCAACTTTAGAGGCAATTGCCCAAGAAATTGCTAACCGTTCGCAAAATGACCAAACATAAAGCTATAGATATGTAAATTATCTGCCGCTTCGAGAAAGTGAACCAAGTTTAATGGCTGGTTGACTGACAAAGCTTCTAAAACTTGTATATTCTATATTCGATTGACTTCTCCAACCCATAAATGAGGTTGGATTCTAACCTTAGTTGCATGTCCCAATTATTGTCACGACATGTACTTTAAACTTTAAACTAGCTGTCACTAGAAATCTAGTGCTGGCAGTCAAAGACCAGCTACACACTTAAATATACTGATGTTGTCATCGTATATATTGCGCTTACTTTAAATTTTGTTGACTTTCAAAGTGGTTTTACTCAAGTTAGAGCTATAAATTTCTATCTTTGCTGCCTGCTTATCTGTTGCCATGATCTTGGTAGCGACATACATCCTACTAGTTTTCTACTGATGGGAGTTTCACCCCTACTAGCAAAGAGTCTAAGAAACAAACCTTGTTTTTACTCGTATATCTCTATGTTACGACAAAACGGCACTTAAAAGTGGAGGGTCTGTCTTCTGGGGTTTCCCCAGAAGTTTATACGCCCCGTCCGTGTCGCGATTCATGAGGGGCTGTCTTCGGAGGTTTCCTCCGAAGTTTAAACGCCCCGTCCAACGGGTAAACCACGTTGGCTTTCTCGCTCCCGTTTATCCTGTAACAGAAGATCTTTCCAGATTAGTTAATCAAATCAGTCAAATTCTATCAACTATAGATGACAAAACCAATTGAAATATATTATCGGGATCATTCAAGATAGAAAGCGGTATTTGTATCTCTTGACAAACAGAAAATACGGCAAGTTTTAGAGCATATTCTTAATTAAAGTTGGGGAAATTTGCTTTTCTTGAATTGGCGATTAGCCGAAGGCTGGCAATTCGTGCTCAGGCAAAGCCTGGCGCTTCGCGATCGCAAATAAGAACATGCGCACTGCCGAAGGCAGATCTCTTCGAGGTCGCATTCTTATTACACCAACAGACTAATAATAGCGCGATCTCGAAACGTAAATGTGATCGCAAATTTGGTAGATAATGAAGATTAGGTTATGGAAAGGTAAGTATAAAGATGATTATTATTGCAGGTACTTTTTCAAGTCGCGGTAGAAATTTTCATGGGAGCCAAACGTGTACAAGTATAGGGTTGAATCAACCACTTCATAAGCTAAAAGAATTTGTTGATTGTTCGATTTGTATTTATATATTCGGACACCACGTAAATCTCCTACTTTCGTTTCGCCTACTTTGGGATTATTGACAATAGACTTTACAGCTCGATCCAGGTCTCTAATTTGTTGTTTATGCAGTTTCTTTTTTTGTTTAGCAAAAATGGGTGATTGAATTATTTCCTTAACCTTGGTCATTCACCTTCTCCAAACACGTATGGAGTGCCTTGACCCGCTTTTATTTGTTCCCTTCCTACTAGAATGTCTTGTATCAAAGGCAGCGGAAGATCCGGATTTTCTTCAATCATTTGTCCTATTTTTGCCCAGTATTCAATTTGGCCGGCGATCGACCTTTTAAAAACCTTTGATTGAATCCTTGCTTTCTCAAACAGCTCATCAGATATCTTAACAGCAGTTGCCATATTTTCTCCTTGGTGAATAGATGGTTTTAATTTAACACCATAGGTTTCTTTTTGCAACTTTAGTTGAATTCAACTGTTCATCCGAACTTGATATTACGCGATCTCAAAGTGGGAAAAGCGATCACTTAAACCCAAAAAATACGCGAACAAGCATATTTGTCTTCAAAGTACGGCTTAAAGCGTATTGGATTATTTGATTCTTACGCCAATGGACTAATCCACCTCAGGCATTTCTAATATGCTTTACAAACTTGTTCTAAGATATCGCAACCACGATCAATTTCTTCGGCGGAAACAATTAACGGAGGCACAAAGCGTAAAACGTTTGCCCCAGCAGGAGCAAGTAACAAGCCTTGATTCATCGCTGATTTGACTAAATCAATAGAAGTTAATTCGATATCCGCTTGCAGTTCAAGGCCATTAATTAATCCCCAACCCCTTACTTCCTTGAACATCTGGGGATAAGAAGTCGTGATCGCATTTAATCTGGCTCGTAGTTGTTCGCCTCTGGCAACCACATTATCAAGGAGCTTGTCTTTTTCAATGGTTTGTAATACCGATAACGCAGCAGCACAAGCAAAAGGATTCCCCCCAAAGGTACTAGCATGATTTCCTGGTTCAAAAGCCGCACAAAAATCTTTGCAGAGCATGGCGCCAATGGGAATTCCTCCTGCTAAACCTTTGGCACTAGTAAAGATGTCAGGTTCCACACCGAGATGTTCATAACCCCAGATTTTTCCTGTGCGCCCTACTCCTACTTGCACTTCATCAAATACCAGTAAAATGTCGTTTTCGTCGCAAATTTGCCGCAACTTGGCAAAATATTTTTGCTCTCCTGGACGGACTCCTCCTTCTCCCTGTAAAGGTTCGAGCATAATTGCCGCTACCCGACGATTGCCCTCATCAATATCTGCGATCGCGTTTTCGATGGCGATAATATCGTTATAGGGAACATAGGCAAAACCATCGACTAAAGGCTCAAAATCTTTTTGGTACTTAGTTTGTCCAGTGGCAGTAATTGTCGCTAAAGTCCGTCCGTGGAAGCTAGCTTTAGCGGTCAAGATTACCGGTTGCTCCAGAAATTCTAAGACGGTGTGAGCATATTTGCGAATCAATTTAATTGCGGCTTCATTAGCTTCTGCACCAGAATTACAGAAAAAGACTTTATCCGCACAAGAATGGTTAACTAACCAAGTTGCTAATTCCCCCTGTTCAGGAATGTAATAAAGATTAGAAACATGATGGAGTTTTTTGATTTGGCGAGTGACACTATCAATCAATGCCGGGTGAGCATGTCCTAGAGTACAAGTAGCGATTCCAGCGACAAAATCTAGATATTCTTGACCATCAGTATCCCACACACGGCAACCTTCTCCGCGCTCTAGAGCGATCGGAAAACGCCCATAGGTTTTCATCACGTTAGCATCAAAACTATCGCGATCAAAAGCTTGCTGAGCAACGGATGAATTTGAGAAATTATCTACTACAGTTGATTGACTCACAAATAACTCCTGGTAAAAATTCCTGAACTAGGGAAAATAACAATTAAACTGATAATCTTATGGTCGGAGCGTCGTTGACTCCAGATTTAATCCTTGATTAATTTAGGCTAACAATAATTAGACTATAAACACAAGCACCTCTAAGATAAAAATCGTTCATGACCTATAGTTTTGAGGAAAAATATCGACGTTTACGCCAAGAGTTGATTGCAGGAGCGATCGCATTAGCTGGATTGGTCTTCATCGGTACTCTTTGGTACCGCATAGTGGAAAAATGGTCTTTGTCAGAGTCTGCCTACATGACAATTATTACCCTTTCCACAGTGGGCTTTTCTGAGGTCAATCAATTGGGCGATCGCGGTAGAATATTTACGATTTGTTTAATCTTAATGGGAGTGCTTACTATCGGTTATATTGCCAACCGTTTTACTGAGGCTCTCATCAAGGGATATTTTCAAGAAGGAATTAAAATGAGACAAGATCAACTTGCGATTAATGCTTTGGATCAACATTACATTGTCTGTGGTTTTGGACGTACAGGTCGTTATGTGGTGAGGGAATTTGCAGCTGAGGGGATTCCTTTTGTGGTTCTGGATGATGATCTCGAAGAAGTGGGAGAAATCAAAGATCTTGGTTACACCGTAATTTTTGGGGATGCCACCCTCGATGAAACTTTACTCAAAGCCAGAATTGATCGGGCGACTTGTTTGGTTACTGCCTTACCTTCTGATGCCGAAAATCTTTACACTATCCTCTCGGCAAAGACTCTTAATCCAAACATAAGAGCGATCGCTAGAGCTAGTAATGAAGAAGCGGTACAAAAGCTACAACGAGCAGGAGCTGATGCGGTAATCTCACCTTATATTACAGGAGGGAAAAGACTGGCGGCAGCGGCGCTGCGACCCCAAGTTATGGATTTTGTCGATGGGATTATTACTGGAGCAAATCGTTCCTATTATCTAGAAGAGTTCTTAATCGATTCTGGGGTTTGTCCTTATGTAGGGCAAAGTTTGCGAGAAGCTAAGCTTCGCACCCAATCTGGAGCTTTAGTGTTAGCAATTCGTCGTTTTGATGGCAACTTAATCGCAGGGCCTACAGGAGATACCCGAATATTAGAAGGGGATGCTTTGATTTGTATGGGAACAGCAGAACAGTTACGGATGCTGAATCGTATTTTAGGGCCTATTAGTTCTCAATCTTTGCGGTTGCCAAAAAATCAATAAATCAATGGTTCGGACAAAATTTAGATGATACACAAGGCTTAAAGGCTTGAGATTTTAACTGATTATCTGCTGATACAAAAATTAAAGGTGATAAACCACTAGCTGTACAAAGCGAATTGACTGCACAACCTGCTGCTAACTGAACGGAATCATAGCCTCGTAATCCTCGCTTTTCAGCTAGTAACATCCCAGAATTGATGATTTACTCTGTAATTTCGACAATTTGATAGTCTGTTTGTAAATCACTCTTAAATTGATTACATATCAATGTTGCATCAGCAGAACTAATACTCCCACTGCGCGCCCTTCGGGTAATTGCGGCAATGATTTCAACAGCTGTGATTGCTGCAATGAAAATCTCGTTGTCTTGCGTAAAATCAAATAACTCTAAAACCCATTTTGAGCCAACTTCACTGATATATCTTTTTACCAAGGCACTACTATCTACAAAGTAAACTGCCATCTATCGGCGTTCCTCAATAATTGTTTGAGAAGCTGACTTTCCTTGAATAGGAATAAGCTGTTGGTATGTTCTTGAGGCAAAAGCAGGTTTTTTAATCTGCTTTACCAATGCAGATTCAATTAAGGATTGATGAAATATAGCCCTTTTAGCGACTGTTTCTTTATCTGAAAGGTAACTATGAATTGCTTTGCTAAGATGCTGTAATTCAGATGGTTCTAGATTTGGCAGTTGGTCAAGAATTTGATTAAGAATTGACTGAGACATTGAAATAAGCTTAGATTAGATAGGCTTTAATGTCTATTGTACCAAGGCCCAAACATCGTATGATTTCATACTATCAGATTTGCGATCACGCAGTGCCAGCCTTCGGCTGATCGCAATAATATTCCCTTATCGGGCGATCGCAATATATCAAAGAAAAGATCTACAATTGTGGTAATTATGGGAGTAATGAGTAGGATGTGTTAGGCTCTGTTTTAGCCAATGTAGAGAATATATCGAAATTTTGCGCCGTAACGCATCTTCATCATATGATTTCGTGCGTTACACTGTCGCTAACGCACGCTACAAGATCTGCGATCGCACTACAAGATATGAGATCGCTTAGATGAGTGTAATCTATACGCTAACCTCCCTTTACTACCTTCTATCCGCTCTACTTTTTCATTCTTATAAAGCTTATCAATTGCCTTCATAATTGTGTTCTTAGAGTAAAATGGCCCAAACTTACTAACTAACTCACTGGATGGACAAACCTTATTTGGATTTTGAGTAAAGTAAAAGTAAATTTCATTACTGGCGCTTGAAACTGATAATTGACCGTAGCTTAACCCTTTTCGATTTCCATGAGGCGGGGCTAGCTCTTGATCAATTATTGATGCTATTTCCATTTGCTTTAGCCAATGGATAATTAGAGGTAGATCATCTGCTCTTTCTGAGTTCGTTCCTTTCAAGAATATTGGTCTCTCTATTCTCTCAACTTCTTTCTCAGCATACACTTGAGCTGTTTTATTTCCTTGATCATCTTGGATTTAAGCGAACGATGAGTAATAAATTTAGTAGGTTTAAGCTAATAAACAGTAATCGCGGAAAAGAGCAATTTTTATTGGATGGCTTCGCTCTTTTAGAAAAATCATCTTGTATCGGCTTATTCTCTAGGTTCTTACTAATTCGAGCGCAAAAAAATGGCGATCGCGGTCAATGTTACTCTCAGTAACGATTGTCTGATCGGGTGATCGCTATTTCTGGCTAATTATTCCTCAATCCGTCTCACCCTCTGTGACTGATTTTGTTTCTTAGGAGAGGGATTAGGTATCCCATTTTTAGGGCGAATGGTGGGAGAGAAAAATGGGTCGAGGCATTTGCCTCGACTCCCTCTGTTATTGAAAATAGGAAGCAAAACTACAGCGTGGGGCAAATCGTAGATCGGCTAAACTAAGAGAACAAAAAGTCTTAACCCTGACTTATACGCTACCTTTATGGAAAGACTGCGTAATATACCCTATATGAAGAGCCACTGCCAGCGATTGTCGTCGATACTACAGCATTGGTAACTACGTCGTTAACCTCAAAATTTCCCAGAGTATCGTCTCTTCCACCGGGGTCATTATCAGTAAATTCAACTTTTACCTTACCACTGAAACCGAAACTTGTATTAACAAAAATCTTATCGCCTTTATTAACACCACCTCTTTCCCATTTCCTTTGACCATTGAACTTTATGTAGGGATCGTCTCCGCCACCACCGACACCGTCTGCACTAGCCTCGAGAGCTTCAAAACCTATTATAGTGATAGTAGCTCCTCCTTGTATGACAGCCCCTTCTTCGGGAGTTAATTCAGTGAATAGTTGTTTTTGTTGATTGTCTGGCATTTTGTCTCCTTTTAGGATGTGATTAATTTTTACAGAAAGCTTGTTTTTTGATTTCTAAGAATTACTATGTACAGTTGTTTTTTTTATGCAATGTTTAGAAAAATCTCCTAAATTTTCTGAGAACTAGAGTTGGCTTTCAACTTCTAAAATATCTCATCAATTTCACCTGTTGGCTCGGCAGTAGATAAGACTGCTTTCATTCATCGTGCTTATTTTTCAGGTTGCGCTGTTAACCTTCATAATCCGCAACTTGAGTTAGTAATTTTCCTGTCTAATTAATCGTGTCGGCGTTGCACAATCAAGGGATGATTTTAATATATGCGAAAAAATTTTCCCTTATTTATAAATAGTTTTAGCTTATGCAAATTTGATTATCATCCCGCAACTATGCAACGCCATCGTGTCTATCTGATTATCAGTTCAGATGTTGCTTTGACTTGACTGGTATTAAATCCCAGAGCTTCGACTCCTCGATTCAAACCTAACACGGTAGTACCTCGCGAACAGGTACCTACTGCTTCTCAAATTCAACTGATGGCAAAGGTGTATCCGTAATGTTTGCCAATGTTAGCGAAACAGACGACACCGCAGTCTTTTTCTGAGTGTTGGAGGACAATTCAGTATTTCAGATCACAATCCGATAAACTCGTAAGTTAACTGATAATGAGACCCTTTCCCGACAAAGTCCAACGTACCCGTCGGGTTATTCTTGTCGGCCAAGGGCTGCTTAATATTAATGATTTCCTCGCCCCAGATGAAGTCTTTATTAATAAGTTGCACTGTTGCATTGCCGCCACTCAATTCTCGGGAAGAGTTGACTATGGCAACTTCGCCTGTACCCATATCACCTTCCCAGATATTTCTGTTATCAACCTTGATAATTAAACTGTCCTCCCAACCATGATTTGCTCCAGATACAAAGGACTCCAATCTGAGAACTTTGAATTCAGCACCTCCTTCAATGACAGCACCTTCTTCAAGAGTTAATTCAGTAAATAGTTGTTCGTTTGCATTCATTTTGTTAATCTTGGACATAGTTTTTTTTTTGCTTTGAAATAGAATAAAATGGCATAAAAATTTTTTTTATGCCAGCAGCAAACAGTTAAGATAATATAGTTAAATATTGAAAATATCCTGATTTATACTGCTTTAATTGTTATTTATGATAAGGTTTTTGCTTTTATGCATTAATGCTTGTACACTTATCCTTCAGGTAGTTTTGTAGAAATAATGATATAGACTAATTATTGATAAGCTAATCCACATTTAAATCGAAACAACAGAATTAATTTGAATCTTTATTTTCCATTTAATCTGTAATCACAAATCAGCAAAATTAGATTATTTATTGCCTAAATAAAAGAATATAAGACAATACAAAAATCTCTAATTAATACCAAACTACTGCTCAATACATTAGATAAAATAATCCCAATCTACAAATAAAAAATATCAACATAGATAGGTTAAATTAAAGTTTTGACTTTTTGAATTGTCAATAAATTAAATCAGTAATAATGAATCAAAAATTTGCCACTCTAAAAATCACTTCATTAGCATTAAGGTCAACACCTTGAATATTGAGCTGATTTATTTCTAGTTCAAGTTGTTGCCTGAGTTTTTTTGGAGACAATCCCATTCTTTGGGATAGTTCGTTAATATCAAGGCTAACATTGCCAACCTTAATTTTACTATTTGAATCGAAAATTAATCTGCCATTTTCTACTCTTGGCTGACCTTGAATGCCAATGTAAACATCTTGATTTTTTAACTGCGGGAAAATAGTGAATGCCTGCTCTAAAATCTTTTGTTGACTTTTTGTGAGACTTTCTGTCGGAATCTGTGAAGGAGCGATCGCAGCTCCAATTTCGATCATGTCATCTTTAATCTTTGTCTGAATTGACTTTGCTACTTGTAAAATTTTTCTCTGATTAGAATTCTCGGCAACTTTGGCAATAAGAAGCTGATTTATTTCTTGTTCATCCAGCTTGATATCTACACTACTATTAGATTCTGAACTTGACTGCTGGATTTGCCGCTGAATTTTATCAGTAATTTGGCTTTGAGCAGCTTGAAGAGCTGAGATATCTTTGATGTCAATTGCTTGATTAATACTAGGGTTCTCACTCTGATACCATTCAGGTACTTTGGTCAATTGAAGCCAGTAATGGTAAGCATAAGCAGCGCCTCCGACTAGCAGTAATGATAAAATAATTACGAATTTTCTAAGCATAAAATCGACCTTCGCCACATCAAAATGTAGGACTCAAAGATTAGGTATTTTTCTGGAAATAGCGTTGCTGTCTCTCTCATAGCGAGATCGCAAATCCGGGAATTCATGATCGCTAATTCTCAGTTTGATACCTAAGGCGATCGCTAAAATACCTCATTAAATGTAATACCCAGTATATTACAAGCTGACGTGCGGAAGGGGAGTCTAATACTCTACCAATCTAATAATAATTAGACTAGCTAGAAAATTATCAATAATCGGTATTTATTGAATTGTCAAAAAAGGATTCATTTTCCTTTGTTGAAGGGAAAGTTTCATTACCCATATAAGCATTTTTGATGGGGAAGGCTATTTTAATACCTTCCTGTTGATAACGCTTATATAGTCGCTTCATAAATTCATGGGTGATAATCAAATGATCATAAAATTCTTGAATTTGCAAATAAATCGTGAAATCTATACTGAAATAATCAAAGTGTTGAAAACGCATAAAGGGTTCGTATTCTTTATCTCCACCCGTTACTTCTGTTAAGGTCTCTTTGGCAACTTCTAAGGTAATTGCTTCAACTTTATCTAGATCGCTATCGTAGCTAATACCCACCTTGACTGGTATTAGCATTGTCTTTTCTGGAAAAGCATAATTTCTGAAACTAGAACCAATTATCTTAGAATTGGGGATGATGAGCAAATTTCCCGTTATTTCTCGAATCACCGTATATTTAAGCTCCACATCTACCACATAGCCCTCTTCTCCAGTTTTAAGTTTGATATAGTCTTGAGGTCTAATTTTTTTCGAAGTAATTAAATTAATTCCAGAAATTAAATCTGCTAGGGGTTGTTGGAGCGCTAACCCAAGAGAGAGACTACCGACACCCAAGGTCGCTAAAATAGGAGCAATGGGGATATTGAGTGCCTGAAGCGTAATTAAAAAACCGATAGCAAACACTAAAACTTTAGTAATTGTCTCAAATAGAGATGTTAGCATGCTACTGGTGTCTTCACGACTGCTGTAAAACTGAATAAAGGTAACTGCTAATCTTGAGACTAAGAGTGTAATGGAGAGAAGAAGTACAGCATATAAAACTCGATGGATGAATAATACTAAACTACCCGGGAGAGTCAGAAAAGTGCTAGCTAAGTAACAACCTCCTATAGTAAACCAAATAACAATGAGTCCTTTGACAGAATTAACCGTCGGTTCGTACCATTTCCAAGAACTTCTTTGTGATCTAACTTTTAAGCGCTTTAAGATCTTTTTTTCGATATAAAGACCAAATCCGATACTGCCCAAGACTAATAATATAGGGATTATGAATTCTTGAATTTTGAGAAGCCATTGATTCATCATTGTTGTTTCTAGATATTTTTCTTTTTATTTAATTAAACAATTAAATCAGAAAGCAATGCAGCTAAGGGGTCATCCCATTTTTGCAATCAGGAAAAATACGTGGATGGTTCAAAAATCCTGTAAGATAATTTTTGGTCAAAACCTTATTGATTTTGATCTATCAGGAGATAAAAATTTTATAACTGTAATTATGAATGGAATTATAGAGACAATCAATGATGCTTTACAAGATTTGTTAGGTTCAATGATTAAGTCTTTACCTAACTTGTTAACTGCAATTATTATCTTATTTTTAACTAAATATTTAGTTAAATTTATTACGAGAATTACAGATCAAGCTATTAAGAGAACAATAAAAAGTGATTCGTTAAAAATACTCTTTAAGAAAACAATTAAGATAGGAATTTGGAGTGGTGGAGCTCTAATGGCTTGTGTAATAGTTTTCCCGGAATTTAGTTTAGGAGATATTATTGCTAGCTTAGGTCTGGGTTCGGTTGCTATTGGTTTTGCATTTCAGGATATTTTCAAAAACTTTCTTGCGGGAATTCTTTTATTAGCAGAAGAACCTTTTCATATTGGGGATGAAATAGCTGTCAATGATTATCAGGGTTTGGTCGAAAACATTAGTGTTCGTACTACTCAAATTCGTACCTATCGTGGGGAAAAAGTATTAATACCGAACTCAATTGTATTTACCGATAGTGTCCAAGTAATTACAGCCTATCAATTTAGCCGAACCGATCTAAGTGTAGGAGTAGACTACAATACATCTTTACCAGAAGCATCTCGTATTTTAGAAATAACAATCATTAATGTAGAAGGAGTTTTAGAAGAACCTAAACCAGAAATTGATTTAGTTAATTTCGGTGATAGTTCAATTGATTTTGTAGTTCGCTATTGGACATTTCCTCAGAGAAAAAATATTCGTCAGGTTCAAACTAAAGCAATTTTAGCGATCAAAAAAGCTTTAGACGAAGCTCAAATTAATATACCCTATCCAATTCGGACTTTATATTATTACAACCAGGAAAAGTATAATGACTATCTTCCTCGGCAGTAATATTTACAAAAACGGCATTACTTTGACCAAATCTTGCAACATTAACTATTTCTCTAGTAGTCAGAGAAAGAGAACCTGTCTTGAGATAGGTAGACTTGAATACTAAGTAGCTGTGCAAAATTAATTATCCAGTGAAGATCGGTGTTAGGTTTTAGGGGTTAGGTTTTAGGGAAAAAAATGTGTAAACAATTTTGCTTAGGTACTTATATGAGAAATATTAACGGGATTTGGGAAAAATAAGAATTATGATTTGTGGACAATACTACTTACTACCTCGCTCCACAATATATGGAAGTGGTTTGTAATCGCGATGATAGGATCATATTGGAATAGCTATCGATAGTAATATAGGTGGGATTTTGACCACTAAGGTTAGATTATGACTAAGTCTATTAAAAACCCGTCTCCCAATCCTGAACCAGAAAGACAAAATCAACTCAAGCGTTTATTAAATAGCTTAAAGCCTTCATCTAAAAAAGTAACTATCCGACTTATTGCGATCGCAGGTATCGGTGTGGTAGGTTATTGGGGGATTCAATACTTAGTCAAAAAGAAGTTACCACCGTTTTTAGAAACTCAGATTGGCAATATTATTGATCGCCCGATAGATGTGGGAGAGGTCAAGGGCTTTTCTCTGGGGGGTATCGAATTTGGTAAAATAACTATTCCTCCTACTTCTAGCGATCCTGACCAAGTATCTTTAGAGGGAATTCAGGTTAATTTTAATATTTTTTCCATTATATTTCGCAGCACCTTACCTCTAGATATTACTTTGATTCAACCCGAGGTTTATCTAGAACAGGAACAAAATGGGGAATGGCTAAATCTCGACTTTCTACAAAGCGATCCTAATCAAGAAGCTCAAGAATTTCCCCTTAACTTAAATGTGGGTATTGATTTAGAAGATACCAAAATTACCGTTGTTCCCTATGGAAAATCCCCGATAAAAGTAGGAGTAAATGGCAATGCAAAATATAACCAAACCGCAGAACAATTAGTCACTTACGATCTCGATGCTACTATCGAAAAAGCTAAAGCAACGGTAAAGGGGGAAACGCTCTTAAAAACTGGAAAAACCGAGACAAAGTTACTGGTACAAGATTTAGCTTTAGCAGATGTTGCAGCTTTATTACCCAATTCCCCTATTAGTCTGACTAGTGGTATTTTAAATACCGATTTAGATGTTGATATTCCTTCTTTTAAAGAAATTACGACAGCTAACATTAAGGGATTGGTTAGCATCAATGATGTAGCCGGAGAAGTCACGGCTTTATCTGCGAAAGTTAAAGCTGAGTCAGAATTAGATTTTGATGGTAAAAACGCCCAGGTTAAAAAGACTCAAGCTAGTTTAGGGGATATTGTTGCTCAAGTTGATGGTACGGTCAATTTAGAAAGTGGTTATAACTTAGATGTTGATGTGTTACCGTTTCAGCTATCTAGTTTACCAACCGAAATTACCAAACAGTTACCTATAGCTGTCGAGGGAGAAGTCACAGCAGCCTTACAGTTGCGAGGGGAGATTAAAGAACCCTTATTGACAGGAAGAATTAACAATACTCGAATCATAACTGTAGATAAAACCCGATTTAAAACAATTCAAGCCGATTTTAAGGCAGATTTAGCACAGGCTGTTTTAGACAATTTGCAAATTACTCCCGTAGCTGGCGGAGACATTATCGCCCAGGGAGTAATTATCACTAATATCTCTAAATCATTAGAAAGTAAACAAGGGATAGACTTGACTAAAATGCCTCTGGCGTTCAATTTTAGGTCAGCATTACCAATCAAAGACTTAGTTAAGACCTATTATCAACTTCCTCAAGAGATCACAGTAGGTAATCTTAACGCATCAGGAACCTTAACTGGCACGATTAATAATCTTCAAGCCTTGGTAAATTGGCAAATACCCAAAGTCAATACCACTGCTATGGCAGAAAATATTTCAGGATCTGGGGAACTGCTGCTAGCGAGTAATCAATTACAGTTAAAGAATACTCAAATCAGACTAGGGGATGGTGCTGCTGAGGTTAAAGCGCAAGCGAATTTAGATAATAAACAATGGCAAGCAGAGATCTTAGCTAATTCTTTGTCTCTGACTCCTTTTTTAACTCAGTTTACGAGCCCCAATCTCAATCTTGAGCGCTCTATTGCTTTACAGAATGCGGATATTAAACTAAACGGCAAGTTAGACGATCTCGATCTTAATCAAGTTACAGGAGTTGCTGATTTAAATTTAAATATTGATCGCGGTACAGTTGCTGTAAACAGTAAATTAGATTTGGGAATCATTAGCGGGAACGTTAATACCAATGAAATTAACTTAAATCGGATTGTTCCTGCTTTACCTGTAGCTGCGACAGTGCGATCAAGTAATACTAATTTTTCTGGCGAATTACAACAACTGCTCAATTTTCAGGAAAACCCCAATCTTAGTAGCCTTCAAGTAGATGTCGATGCTGACTTAAGTATAGCGGGCGGAACAGTAAACGCGATCGCAGGTTTAAATAATAATCAATTTATTACAAATATTGATGCTAACAATATTAGTTCTTACGAACTCTTAAATAGTTTTGTCCCCCAAAACTTAGCATCTGCTGATCTAGATAATATCAACGCTCAGATAGATGTCAGTGGTGCCATCAATCCTCTAATTAATAACGCGGTTTATCTTCCTCTGGCTATTAATCGTGCTGCAATCGAGTCTGGAACCCAGAATCTTAATGCTCAAGGTAGTGTAACTTTATCTAACATCACTACGAATCTCGATGTGGCAAATACTAACTTAGATCTTAATGCTAATATCGACTTTGATCGCCTGCCGATACAACAACTAGTAGCTTTAGTTAGTGCAAATAATCAATTAGTGGCAGATAGCTTTAATATTCAAGGCCAAGCTGAATTTAACGGAGAATTTAACGGTAAAAACCTGATTTCCGCCCCCATCGCACCGGGTAATATCTCTTTAACAGGAGATTTAAGATTATTAAATTTTGCCTTAAATGATGTTGACTTCGATTCTGTAATGACAGGGAAAGTCAATATGCGCTCAGGATCGGAAATTGCTTTCAACCTGCAAGGCAAACAAGATGTGATTGCTGCTACTGCGGTACCTTGTACTACTAGTAACTGTCGCTTACCCTATTTACCAACTAACCTAGAATTCCGTCAGGGAGAAGATACTAGTCAACCAATAATTGTTTTAGGGAATAAAAACCAAGATAGATTCTCTTTAAATATTAATAAGTTCCCCTTACAATTACTCAGTCTCGCTCCAGGTAAAGCCGCAGGTATTCAAAGTGCATTAACAGGAAAAACGACAGGCAATATCGATCTCAATCTTTATACCCTTGCTACTAATGGTCAAGTAACAGTTGAAAACCCAGGAGTTGGATATCTTCAAGCCGATCAATTGACTGCTGAGTTTAACTATGATCCGGATAATAATGTTGCAGAAGTCACAACCGCCTCTTTAGATTTAGTTCAAAGTCAATTTGACGTTAATGCTGCCTTAGATTTACGAACAGGCGCGATGAAAGGGAAATTAGAGATACCTGAAGCTTATATTCAAGACATTTTAACTACTTTAGGCTGGTTTACCATCGAAGATGCCATAGTTCAGTTTAGTCCTCCCGATTATGCTTCGGCAGTAGCAGTTAAATCAATTGAGGGCATAGATATGGTAGGTCAATCCATCGCTCACAAACTTAACCAACTCAGACAAACAGACCAAGATATACAACAAATTGCTGCGGCTAGAGAAAAAGGTGGCTTGTCCACACAATTAGATATTCAGGGAAAATATACTGGCTTAATTACTTTTGGTGGGACGCTAGAACAACCAGAAGTTGATCTTAAAATAGAAGGAAATAATTGGCAATGGCAACCGCAACCAAGATTTTCTAATATTGTCGAAATTCCCCAACTATTACTTGCAGGTAATTTACAAGGTACAGTAGTGGATCTAGAAATTGCTAAATTACAGCTAGACAATGCTACTTTATCGGCTTCAGGTAAACTATCTCCAGAACAAGAAGATCTTAAGTTCCAAGTAGCTAACCTCACCATAGATACCATCAGTAAATTGATCGAACTTCCAGTTGATATAGCAGGAGAAATTAACGTTACAGGTAGATTAACAGGGTCGCTTAACAAGCCCCAGATTGCAGGAGAAGTAGCTTTTGTCGATGGGGCATTTAACGATAATCTCTTACCTGAGCAATTTCTTGGTAACTTTGATTACGATGGTACGAGACTCCAGTTTGATACTAGCGAACCATCTTTCATTCAAGTAGCTGCTACTGTACCCTATCCCATCGTACCAGGGGAAAATGACAACTTAAAAGCAGAAGTCAAACTAGAGCCCGAAGCTTTTAATCTCTTAGGTGTAGTCAGTCAAGGTTATTTAAATTGGAGCGGTGGCACAGGAGATGCCGATCTCAAAGTTAATGCTCGTCTCGACTTAGAAAGAGACATTCCAATCTACGATCTTAATGCTAAGGGAATAGTTAATCTAGAAAACTCCCAGATTAATCTAGAAACTCCTTTCTTCTCTGCACCCTTTAAAGGCACAGGAAAGGTTACAGTTAGTAATCAAATATTGACCGTCGAAAGTTTAGAAGGAACTTTTGCCGAGAAAGATTTATCCCTCAATGGTGCATTACCAATTCTTACCGCCGTTAATAATTTAGAAAATCCCCTGACAATTAACATTCCTGAGGGAGATATTCATATCAAACAACTATACAGAGGTGCTGTTAGCAGTAATATTAGAGTAACCGGAGCGGCATTAAAACCAGTCATTGGAGGAGAATTTACCCTAGAAAATGGTAGAGTTTTTATCCCCAAAACCGATCAGCCTGATTCTCAAGCTGCAAAAGTTGTCGCAACAATCGCATCAAGCAACAGCGACCAAACAGATATCAATTCCAATGCAAAATCTTCTTTTGTTCCCGAACTGAATAATTTTCAAGTTAATCTAACAAATATAGTTGCCCAAGAAAGGCCGTGGTATAGATTTAGTGTCAATGGGGATTTGCTTCTCAACGGTACTGTTGACCAGCCGAGTAAAATTAAACCAGAAGGGACTATAACTTTAGGACAAGGATGGGTAAATTTTGTGAGCAACGAATTCCTTCTCAATCGCTCACGAGAAAATACCATTGTCTTTACCCCTAATGCAGGAATACTAAATCCTTATGTGAATCTTCAATTCGTAGCAACAATTAACGAATTTGATCAGGCAAATATTAGGGTAGCTGATTTAGGAGAAAATGAAATTAGAGATCCAATTTCTCAGGCCTCTGGCAGAAATTCGGTTGTAGTAAATTTGATTATTGATGGAGAAACAGAGGCCATATTGCCAAGTTTAGCCAAGAAAAACAATTATTGTGAGATACGTCCCAATAACGCTTCTTTAGAAGAGTCTAATCCACATTACACTGAAGCAGAGCTGGAGCGACTCACCGACTGTTTTAATGATAGAGCTTTAGCTGAAGATAAAGAGCTCTTGAACTTATCGACTGTAAAGTTAACCAGTATTCCCTCCCGCAGTGAGGGGGCAATTGTCAGTTTGATGGGTGAGGAATTCTTGGCTTTTGGCGAAAGGTTAAAAGACAGCAGTCAATCAGAACTCTTCAACTTAGGTGTCAACACTTTTATTATTAATCCTCTCTATAGAAGAGCTCTCTATACAGTAGATGCTCAAGTGGTTAAATTTGGCAAAAAAATCGGCTTAGATTATTTATTTCTTTTGCCTGAATTACAAGGAGTCTATCAATTTAATAAAGATTCTTCTATCAGAACTAACTATAACTATGGAATTACCAACAATGCCCATGAAGTTAGAGTAGAGTATCAACTTAGGTTTTAAGGTTAGGGCTTACGCAAAAGAGAAAATTTGATTAATTGAACGCCAACGAGTTAAGGTCAGAGTTATGAGTAATCATACTAAATCCTGTTGATAGAAGTTATGTTAAATCAGCCATATCTTAACCAATGATAATTAGTTAAATTCCTAATTTCATCACGCATCTCACTCAGGACTCACGGTTCGCTTATTTAGAAAATCCTTAGGAAAATAAAGAAGGGAAAATCAAGTTAAGATAAGGGTTTGAGGGATTAAGGTCAGTCAGGAACTAGCTGAGGAACGATGTAAATAGATTCGGGAATCTTCATCAGATGTAAAATTTCTCTTTGAAGGGAGTTGAGAGGAGTGATTTCTCTTGAGCCATCAGGATAAAGATACAAAGTCAGCTCTGAAAAAGCAGCTAATAACTTTTCTGCGGTGGGACGAGAAGTCCTACGTTTGGGTAATCCTGGATAAAGTCCAGAAAGAGATTGCTGTGCCGCTGCTAATTGACGACGTACCACAAATTCCATTAAGGTGAAGAGCGTTAGAGCGATCGTGAGCAAAAACATCAACCCTCGAATTCGCTCCTCATCTTGAAAATAGATTGGTAAAGCGGGAAGATGACCCCGTTTAAAACGATGAAAACCTCTTTCAGGCTGCCATTGTTCACGATAAGAGTTGACGGCTTGCTCCAAAGTAAGGCGTTCTGTGTGAGCGTTAGTGACATATAATCGCCAGCCCGCAATCAATTGTTGATGAGCAATTGCTGAGTCACCGCGTTGGAAAGTCAAAGAAAGAGTAGTTTGACGAGCGACCCCGCGTCGGCGTAAGACGCAAGGGAACGCGCGAGTCGTGACGAACACGACGAAAAGGACGATTCTGACTGCCTCGACCAGCACCTTGATAAACTTTTTGATAGCGAATCTTCTTCTCAATCGCAGTTAGGATCTTTCCCGTAACTCGACAACGTTTGAGAATAGTTTCTACTTTGGTTTGTAGAGCGACCTCATCTTGCGGTGGTTTGTTTGCCAGTTTTTCTAGAGCCAGTTCTGCTTTACTCAGACGAGCCGACAAGCTTTTGAGTTGGCGCTGTTTTAAAGCATAGGAGCAAACTACTAACCATCGTTCTGACCAACAATACCACTGTTGATGTTCTTTTTCATACCAGAGACTGCCTAAAGGAACTTCAAAACATTGACCAAGAGGAGATTCTGACTCAGCTTCGGAGTCAAGGCAAATCTTTTGTAAGACGGTTGGGGGATTAGCTACCCATTGCGATAACAGTTTGGGTCGAGGCTGATGCATTGCTAAAGGAAAGCAGTAGATTCCTACTTCTTGGTTAATTTTGGCTCGATTATTCCATGTTGAACCTTTAAAATCCGCTAGAAACCAAAAATCTTCATCTTTCTGGGAGAACTATGCCCAAATTTACCCCTAATATGAATGATGTACTACATTCGGAGAAAATTGCTGCTTAAACAAAAAAGTAGAGAGTCGAGTTAAACCGTTAGTCAAAATTCGCA
Organism: Xenococcus sp. MO_188.B8; assembly: GCA_030065615.1. GTDB lineage: Bacteria > Cyanobacteriota > Cyanobacteriia > Cyanobacteriales > Xenococcaceae > Xenococcus. The sequence continues at coordinate 28,056 of JASJDR010000071.1, forward strand.
TGACCAATGGTGTAAAGTCACAGTCACTCGACACGATGGCAAACGCATCCAACTTTTGCCAGGTGTAAATTATTAAGGGTCTATGTAATAAAACTTAGATATAATCACTGATATAGCGATTATTCTATAGATGAATTAGATAAAGCTAATTCACAAATTGCAATGAAAGCAGAGAAAACAATTTATGCCCGAGCAATACCAGAAAGTATTGAGCTGACTGAAACTTATTTCTACGAAAAAGAAATTTCTCGTAACGCATCCCCTTTGTCTTTGGAAAAGCAAAAACCTTGTGGAGAAATTAACAAGGCTATTTCATTCTAAAAACTTCCATGAGCAGCTCTAGGGATTGTGAGCAACGCCGTTGTGCCTGAGCCATATTAGTCCAGCCATATTCTCGATAAAGATTGAGAGCCA
>JASJDR010000072.1 GCA_030065615.1 Xenococcus sp. MO_188.B8
GTCGGTAAAGAAATATTGCTGAGGGATAGTTTAGTTGCTTCCATGAGTCCACCCGAATAAGAGTCGATTACTTTACATTACTTTACAACAATCCTTAAGATAAATGAATTGAAGCAATGCGATCGCTTTCATTAAATCAAAAATCGTTGTTAAGATACTGTTCGGCAATGCGATCTGGATGTCTAATAGCTCTATAATAATATAAGCATTTATACTTAAATAACTTTATTATTTTAAGACTAATTACAGATAGTCGTATTAATATAATTACTGTTGGAAAATTTAACTAACTTTGGCGATCGCCTTGATACGATACGATAAAATAAGACCAGCGATCGCACCTTACCAAAATGCCTGTAAACAAGAGTCTCTACCCCGACAATTGGAAAGAATTAGCTTTGGCAGTGAAAAATAGCCAAAACTGGCGGTGTGAATGCTGCGGGAAGAAATGTTATAAGCCAGGGGAAAGACCCCTAGATTTAACTCGTTCGGAATGGACAGCAGATATCTTACAAGTGCATCATCGCAACCATGACACAACTGATAATCGATTATCTAATTTGATGTCTGTTTGTGCTGCTTGTCATTTAGATTTGCATCGCGGGGGGCAGTATAGCAGCGTGAGTGAGGGACAATTGTCGTTGTGGTAAAGGTAAATATTAAATATGACTCGGCAATCAATTTTGACTCCTGTTATATATTTAAACGGAAAATCGATTACTAGAGAATTAATACTTGAATTATTAGAACGACATGATTTTATTTATTCACAAGCAGTCCTTGTAATTTACTTATTAAGATTAGGAGCAGTTTCTTCTGAGAGACATCCTATTGGAATTAATGATGTTATTAATTGGAGAATAAAAAGTAAGCAGCAGTGGGATGACAGGAAACAGGAAATATTTTGCCAATATGGATTTGATAAAAAGTCTTTAAGAAGCAGGAAAGAAATAATAACTAAAAAGAAGGAAGTTAAATCACTGCTAAAAGAGAAAATGATTGAGAATATTTTAAGTCAACTCAGAGAAGCAGAATGAAATAGCTAATATTTGTCCGATTGAGGTGATCGCTATTATTGATGTTCTGACAAAGCTATTTCGATTAAATTATTAACAAATTCATATAAGTTTGTCATTTTCTTTAATTTTTCATAAGTAATATACATGGGTTCTATTTCAACAATACTGTATTTTTCTTTACTACCTCTTTTTTGATCTAAAAACGTTAATTTAATATCGCTAAGTATATCTCCTGATTGATTGATAAATAATTCAACGCTTTCTAAAATAAAAGTTTCGCTACGATATTCAAAATTTACATAATCTCCAAGAACTAGCGCATCTATTTGTTGTGAATTATGCCCTGACATTCCACCTTTTACACGCCACAATACCTTGATACATGAATTGGTAATCAATTTAGCGTCGGTAGATTTTATTGCTTTTTGTAGAAAAAACTTAATCACACCTGGAACTACTTTACCTATTACTGATTTAATTTCATTACCCCAATAATATGGCTGACTATATTCTTTTAATATTTGATGTTCTACTTTAATTGTTGGCTTAATTGTATTTTCTTGATTTAATGATGAATCGCTCATTTTCTTAATTCATAATTTAAATTATTTATCTTACTAATACTAAATATCCTTTACTTATTTCTCTTCCGCCAATCCCAAGGAGCGGTAGGCTTACCCTTCCAAATTCCTAGTTTTTCTTCCTGTGCCAGTTTTTGAGCGAGCGCAAACTGTTCGCCACTAGGGCAATTAGCCGAATATCTCTCATAGTGCCAAGCATAGCCAGCCCGAACCATTTCCAAATTAAGAGGAATAACTGATTCTTTCTTATTCTGAACATAAAGCTCTCCGACAGTTCGACCATACCGATCCTTCTCAATCGGCACGAGGAGTAATTCACCATTGCCGCTCTGGACGAGCGATCGCAAATAATCTCTGCTTTTAATCCCCAAAGGTTGTTGTTATAACTGGGGCATCTATGCCACACAGTCTAATTGTCAATTCTTCCGTTCCCCTAGTGACTCGAACCAAGACTAAAGACGATCTGGCGGAGAAGATTTTAGATGAGAAGGATGTTAGGGTTTGATTAAATATGGGGTTAAGAACGAGCGCGATCGCCTTATGTTGTTGTTGATGTACGGCTGTGGCTTGAGGGTGTCTGAGGTTTGCGGGCTTACTTGGAACGATTTGAAGAAACGCGGCGACAGCGGGAAAGTAATAGACGGTCTATTGATAGAGAATTACGGAGATTTTTGAGCTCATTAAGGTTAATCAAGAAGTTTATCCAAACTTTTGCTCACAAGAGAAAATAAAAGTAGAAGATACTTGAAAAGCTGTTCTAGAGTATTGGTTTATGGCAATTAATCAACGCCTAACTCAGCATTAACTACCAACTTAACTTTTATTAAAATCGCCAATACCAACGATTTAGCAACAATTGAGAGGTATTAGCTATGACGGAAACATTTTCTTCCCTCTCTAACCTCATTAAAGGTGAAACAAATACGTATAACAGTTACACTTTTACCAAAATTGCCGACACTAGCGGCTCTTTTGACTACTTATTTGCTTCCTCCATAAATGACAGTGGCACTGTAGTCTTCTCCGCTAGACTAGACAATGGGTCAAGAGAAATAATTTTTACTGGTTCTGGTGGAGAACTAACTACCATTGTCGATACCAGCAGCTCTTTCGACTACGAGACATTTGGCGATCCAGTTATTAATAATAATGGAACTGTTGTTATTTATGCTGCCCAACTGGATAATAGTAACGCAGTAATCGATTCTGGCATTTTTACTGGTTCTGGCGGAGAGATAACTACTATTGCTGAGAGTGACGAGCGCTTTCTTTTCTTTCAATCGCAGCCAGATATAAACGATAGTGGTACTGTCGCCTTTATTGCTAATCCTCCAGGAGAATTTGACAGTCTTTTTACTGCTACTGCTGATGGTGAGATTTCTACTATTGTTACCGCAATTGACAACAACGACTCAATCGATTCTTTTACTTCGCGACCTCAAATTAATAATAGCGGTACAGTAGCTTTCTTAACTTTTCTCGAAGATAATGGTGAAGCTATCTTTACTAGCTCTGATGGCTCACTTTCCAGAGAACTTGACACTAGTGGTGATTTTTCGTTTGTCAGCTATCCTAATATCAATAATAATGGCTCAATCGCTTTTTTCGGCTCTCTAGATGAGGGAGGTAGCGGTATTTTCCGTCTCGACCCAGATGGAAATGTCCTTACTATAGCTGACAGTAGTGACTCTTTCAGTTTTGATTTTAGCGATCTTTTTCCTGCCATTAACGACAATGGCACAATTGTCTTTACTGCCGAGCTTGAAGGAGTGGGCGATGGCATCTTTACTGGTGCAGACCCCGTGGCAGATGAAGTAATTACTGTTGGCGATCCTCTTTTCGGCTCTACAGTTGAGGGACTTGGTTGTTGTACCGAACATTTAAACAATTCTGGTCAAATTGTCTTTGGAACGCGCCTTGCTGATGGAACAACAGCCATTGTTCGAGCTGACCCTACCATTGAAGGCACAGAGGGCAGAGATAATCTCACAGGAACTGCAAATAACGAGCGGCTCAATGGATTTGAAGATAACGATCTTCTTATCGGCTTAAATGGTAAGGATACCCTCAGTGGCGGAGCTGGTGAAGATTTTCTGTTTGGTAATTTAGATGATGATGTTCTCGACGGGGGCGCAGATGACGACTTACTATTCGGCGGTAGGGACGCAGACCAATTTGTATTGAGGGAAGGTGACGGACGAGACACCATCTTTGACTATCGAGACGGTACGGATTCCTTCTTGTTAGCCGACGGTCTGGCGTTTGAAGACCTGACAATTACCCAAGGTGTAGGTCAGAGTTTAATTAGCGTAACTTATACCTCAGAAGAGTTAGCGTCCTTAATTGGGGTGCAAGCTAACGTTATTGGAGCGGAGGATTTTACCTTCCATCCCTAATATCTAACGTCACCTCAACATTAATTGATCGCCTTCTCCAAATTAATCGATGCTGCTAATTCCCGTCGCTTTAAATCTGCTAACTGCTGTACTTTCTCTGACTCGAATACTTGAACGTGCCAGGGGTCTTTGTGATAAAACTTAACATCAAAATTCTTTACCTGACGGGCGATCGCATCTAGATTAAACTGAGCCTGTTTGAGTGCTACGAGTTCGGTCTGAAACTTTGGTTCTGGGACGGGTTTTAGTTCTCTCAGGGGTAATCTGGCGCGGGTGAGAGAGGCTTCTAATCTCTGCTTTTTAGCTTGTCCTAAAGGATACCGCTACGCATATAGTTTGGTGCGTTCGGTAGTGCGATCGCTGATAATATCTCCTACATTAATTCTCTGTCCTTCTTCTACCTTCAAGTCAGAGAGTTGGCTCAATACTAGGGTGATGGTGTGGCGGTTGCGTTTGTAGGTGGTTTGTTGTTCGGTGACTGTTGAATTTGCCTGTAAGTCGGTATTGTTGGCATTGAGGAAAGCATAAACCCCAATGCCTAAAAGTAAGTAGCCCAATAGCTTATATATCTTCATCACAGTTCACCATGATTGGTCTTCTGCTTCTGTCTTAGTCTATTGGGTGGGTTTTGGATGTAATTTGGGTTCGGGTAGGGCGATCGCTCGGAAGAGCAATTGTTAACGATTGAGTTCAGCGGCGATTAGTAAATCTTATGTTAGAACAATAGCATTCATCACGCCGCTGCAACGATTTGTTATCTCGCTACAACCTACAGTTTCCTAAGACTATTCACTGAGAACTAAGTACTTACTCTCATTTAGTTATCTCATTCATAAAAGATTGGCTATCATCATTGCCATTTTACCCATTCTTCAAAGAGCCGAGTACCAATTTCATATCGACCTTGACCAACTTTGTGAATTACTCCGGTTCCTAATAGAATATCCAAACCGTTTTTAACATCTATTGGACTAAGCTTAGTTTGCTGAGCAAAGCTTCTGATGGTACCCTGCCGATGCTGCATAAAAACTTGATAAATTAATCTCTCACGGTCACCGAAGCTGCCTGAGCTTTTATCCTCATTCCACCACGATTTAAATTCATTGTCATGTTCATATATTAAATTCTCAATCAATACTTTTAGAGAAGAAGATGAAAAATCAACACCTTCCTGACAAATGTCAAATATAGAATTCAATATTTGCTGTAACAGATATGGATGAGCACCAGACCAAGCTCTAATAACTGCAAGGTTTTTTTTAGATAATTCTATGCTTTCTTTTCTTACACGACACTCTATTATCTCTTCCATTTCTAAAGCAGTTAAAGGTGATAGCCATTTGATGTCAGCAATATTCAATAGTTGAGATCCTACAGCCTGTTGATATTCCTTGAGTTCACGATAACCCGATAATAGCAAACCTAGAAATGGCTTGATTGCTGTATCTGACTTTAACCCCCTCAAATAACTCCATGCATTATTAGCCCAATCTTGACTTGTCAAAAATTCTGCTCCGTCGAGAAGAAAGCAAATTCCATTAAACTTTAGTGACTCTAAATCATTAACTGTTTTGAGAAACGCTAGGAGAAAGTCATCATGTATAAGTCGTCTCTCATTGTCAGGATTAGTTATATTGAATTTAATATTTAGTTGTTGAAGAAAGCTGACCGCTATTTCTCCACTTGCTATTTGTCGAATAAAAGAACGATACATTTCCCTTAAGGAAGCTAGTGGAACTTGCTTCCACCTATCAATCGATTCTCGCAATCTAGCAATTAAGATATACCGTAAATTTTCCAAATCCTTTGGTTGCTCAACTTGCAAGTCAATTAAAACAGGAAATACTCGAACGATGTTATCAATATTCGGATCTAGCAAACTCCACTGAAAAGCATTCAATGTACTTGTCTTTCCTATACGACGACCACCAAGAAGAATGCGAACATCAAGAGGCTTTTGTTGCATTTCCTTTAGCAATTCCCTGCGACCAACAAAATAAAGTGGATCTGTAATTGGCAGGCGATAATTAGGTCGATTTTCTATTTGACTTGCCATTTGTTAGATTCCTCCTCACTCATATTCATTTGTAACCAACGTAGAAAGTGGGTTACTTTACCTGTGCAAAATATGTGTTCATTTTCCGCTTTTCTATCTATCAGCCCTACTTTCAATAACCATTTTATGGCTATCTGAAAATCATATTTTGAACAGGTGCCACTTAATTTAAGTAACAAGGAACTCTCATCTAATTTCCGATTTTCAGTTTCATTAGCAGAAATTATTTTAAGAATATTCATTGCAGATTCAAAACTATGCTTTTTCAAGTCTTCCCAGACACTCTGTTTAAAGTAATTACTTAACTCATCATGTTCAAAAAGAAGGTTTTCCCAAACTTCTTTCTCTGAAGACCATTGAAATATCCCCTGAGAATCTCTTGGCAGCTTTAAAATTAAAAAGCGAGCCAACTGCCGAGCTATGTAGGGATGACCACCACTTTCTTTGTGAATTTCTGTAGGTATATCTTGGTCAAACTCTAGTCCCATCAAATTTCCTAACCCAGTTAGCATTTCTATTGTTTCTTGCTCAGAGAAGGGAGATAAAAATATCTCCTTAAAAAAGCTAAAGACTGGATTTGTGGCAACGCCTTTTTGTTCCCAATTATTAATCCGATTGCAATCAGGATGAACATCAGCTACAAGAAGCGCTAAATTTCGATTTTGTTGACTTAAAACTCGCATTGCTCCAAAAAAAGCGTTAAACTCTTCTACTCTTTCCTTGGGATCATGTGGAGTTGGAAGAATACGTTCAACTTCATCTATAAAGCAAACAACTGGAAGCTTATACTCAGCCAATTCAAGCGGTTCAGTAAGAGCAGAGAATTGCTTGACGAAATCATTAGTTAGTTCTTTAGCTGGAGTTCCAGAAGTAAGACGCCTAACATTAGTCCTACGATAAGGTAAGCGTTCTCTTACAAGCAGGAAAAGCTGTTGAAGAATAGTATTGAATAAGTCTGCGCCGTAAAAAGAACCACCATACTGCTGAAGATCAATGTGTACAATTGGATTTTTACGCAGTAGAAAACCTAGTTGGAATAAAATGGAAGTCTTGCCTGATTTTCGTATGCCAAACAACCCAATTCCTTGACATCTAAGTAATTCTTGCTCTAGTTTATTTAGTAAATCTACTCGACCGAAAAAAGAAAGAGTGTCACTTATAGCATTTCTATCGTCAAAAAAATCAGCCCTTTGAACATAACGATCTACATATTCTGCTAAAACTGCTTTGCACTTATCCTTGTCTGACAATACCTTTTCTATTTCCGCGAAAGGGATTGGTATGATTAGACAGTTATACAACAATCTAGCTTCTGCTATCCACATTAATGCCAGGGGATCTGGACGCTGTTGATAAATTAGTATGCCAACATATTTCGGGCGATTGTTTGCTAGCCGTGCAGAATTATCAACTAAATCATTTATATCTTGCTTTGTGGGTTTATTCTTAACTAGCAAAGCCGGAAATGGGATATAAGCTTCAAGTTGATTTGGTGTAGACAAAATTTCTAGAATTCGATTTCCACTAAAATGGATATCAGCTCCTATCTGCTCTAGAAATCGTTTAAATACTTCTAGAGAAACATCAGATGCTACTGGCTTCTTTGTACGCTTCAGTAAAACTGGAAGTGATGTTTTTGAAATACCTGCCATTTGGATGCTATTACAACCAAACTGATAGGCAAACTCAAAAGATCTCCCAGCACCTATAGCACTATAAAATGAAACGGAAAAATCAATTGTAGCCTTATCGCCAATTTCCTGTTTCAATCCAATTACATAATCAATATTTCTGGAAATAGCTTGAGCTTGGGCGTCTGAATAACATCCAGTTAGTAGAACACATTCTAACTGGTTAGAAAATAGGGCAAAAAGATTTGCTAATAATTCTATTTCTACAAATCTTATTTCTCCTGTTGCATCTTCAAATACCAAACCCTGTTCGGTTTCAGAACCAATAAAATGTACAATTTGCGGGTTGACATCTAACATTGCCCGTCGAAGATCTGCCGCACGAACTGCCCAACTTGTCTCAATAATAAATTGATCTCGCTGCTGAGATAGTCGTAATCCCTCTAAAATATTCCGAAACTCTTCATCGAAACGTAATTGTGATAGTTCTCTAGGATTTCCAGCTACTATTAAGACCCTAGTTAATCCCTCACTTTTTGTTGAAAATCTTCGAGAAGGAGTAAATGCTTCCGTATCTAATTTATTTTGAGTGGCTGAAGTAATTGATGAAACTCTTGGTTCCATTGAGTCTTCAGTAGAAGATCTTCGCTCAAGTCTTTGCATTGCTTCTATGGCTTCTGCATCAGCAGGATAAACCTGTAACACTCTAATCCATAATTGTTTAGCTAATTTGAGTTCTGACTGAGATTCGGCTTTTACAGCATCATTCTTAAGCGTTAAAATATCACTCAAAGTTGCTTGCTCGGGTAAAATTATTAAGTTTGATCTGAGTACAGGTTCAACGCTTGCATAAGGATTTTGCAATGTCTTTCTATGTTGCTGGTTTAGTTCTGGTACCCGAGATTTTAGATATTGAGCTAACTTTGTGATAGTTGCTAAATTTCTTGCGCCACGAATCTGCAGTCCTTCTAGCAATGCATAGGTAAAAGAACTGTGTCGGAGTTCTTCAATTTCAAATGACTGCTGATTAGGGCTGTTGGCATAAAAGATTGTGACTCCTTGATATACCTCCACTCCAATTCCGTATCCTTGTCTACTGCCCTCAAAACGGCAAGCATCAATAAAAAGTAAAATATTATCCGCTCCAGATCTACGCAGGCGTTCTATTACATATGTAATAGGGATAGCAGTAAGCTCTACATCTCCTGGGTCACTATCCAATAGCATCAAGTAGTCAATACCTTGATAACGTAGACCGTGCCCAGTAAAGAAAAACCAGAGGCTGTCTCCATCGCTAAGAAACGACTTTTCAAACCGTAATCGTAAAAATCGGCGCAGGGTGGCATAGGTGGGGCTTGAATTGAGGGGAGGACCGTAGTCTTGCTGAATGGGGAGAGAGTCATCCGAGAAATAATACACATTCTGGAAATCCAGCTCGTCATGCAGATAGTTCCTTACAGCCTTTGCATCCTGCATGGCGTAACGTAGTCGTTGCAGGTTATAGTACTGATTAATACCAATGGTAATCGCCCAATTTTTAACCATTGTTATTGGTTTCCTGATTTATTAAATATTCTTTAGAAATTTCTACATATTATCCTTATGTAGGGTGTTATCACGAATTTTTCTGGATATCATACTTCGATCTAGGCTGTACTACTTTTATTTCTAACGTACCTACCGCATATTGATCCTTAAGATATGCGATCGCCCTACCCACCCCACAATAATCAAACTTAATCCTGTTCCCACTCAAAGCAGCCGTAGCCATTTGATTAGGCTCGATCGCTATCCTGACATCTTCAGGGAAATCTACCGTTAGTTCTCCATTAAGATATATGTCAGCATCGGGATAAGCCTGTTGTAGTTGTTCTAGTGCGGGTATCGCATCTTCATCATTAAAAGTAAGATTTCTAATCTCAGTCCTGGCAGCTTCCCCTACTTCAGTAGTCACTCTGCTAGTAATTATCTGCTCTCCAGTCTTATAAACTCCCCTGCCATCGGTAACTACAAACTCTCTACCCTCGTTGCCAAGAATCAAATACTTACCGTCGGCGGTCGTGCAATCGCTCGTCCAGTAACCTGTGATGCTCGCGTATACTTTATTGGTACTGGCGTTCTCGTTATAGACTCTAACAATGCCATCCCTCAAACCTAGATTCTGGGAGACTTTCTGAGTTATGCCCCACCATTGGCTAAATGAATTCCTAGAGTTAGTAGAGCGATCGCAATACCTAAAACCCACAATTCACCAGCACCACCAGTCTTTAACCTTCGTCGAGGATTTGATACTGAGATAGCCCAGGCAGGATTAGGATAAAACAGTTGTACACCCTGCTTAGTGAAAGTGTCGGAGAAACAGCTTAGTAGATGACCTAGTGGGAGAGCGATCGCAATTCTTATATCCCCTAGTAAAAAAAAGTGATTCACCGCCAGAACCAGCACCGCAAGAAATGCAGTAGCCAGCAGAGAATGAGTAACTGAGCGATGGGGAAAACGATCCTCAATCCAAGAACTAACGGGATAGCAAATCTTACCTACTGTCGAAGTAGTGGTGTCGATATCGGGAAGCTGTGAGCCAAGGACAGCCAAGCCCAAGGGTAAAGGTTCGGCAGTTCCCAGGATTAGGGATGTTCCTGATAGTGCGATCGCTGCATGAGTAATTGGCGTATGACCACGATTCTTGAATTAAAGGGTCATATCGACTTCAAAGCTATGAATAGCAAGGGTTTTAAATGTAGTACTTAGCCATGAGATTATCGACGGTAAAAATCGTTTTTGATTGGAAAAAGCTTGATGTGCATGGATTAGCGAATCTTATATTTCAATAGCTTCAACTACCGATAATTGCAACTATCGGCACTTTTTAAGACGAAACTATAAGGGATGTAGGGTACTGATAATTTTCGCTTAATTTTTATTGAGAAAAGTCATGGTAACTGAGAATCACCCCCTAGTTATTGCGAAAAATCCATAACTAGCAATTATGAATTTTTCCAGATGTATCAACCTCTATTGAGTTGTCGAATTTGTAGTGATAAAAAATACAAATCTCAAACCTACTCTAGACAAGCATTTAAGGTCGATATGACCCTAAAATGTGCGAATCGTGGTCATCCCCCTAATTGCCATCATCGCGGGTAAAGAGTGGAGTTACTTTACCAGTTTGAGTTTTGGTAGGGCGATCGTCAGTTATTTAGCTCACTTGGACACAAAAAAAGGCGAGTTTCCCCGCCTTACTCTAATTAATTACTTAAAACGTTTATTTTTTAGTTCTAAGTTTGAATTTCAACTTATCCCAGATATTTAATTCAACTTCAGCTTCTTGGTTGGCTTGGTTGAAAAAAGCGTGGGCTAAAATTGTCACCAAAAAAATTAGTAAAATAGTCGTAAGCGTGTTCCATAACCAAGGATTATGCTTAACAATATCGATATGATCGATCATTATTTAATTTCTCCTTTACCTAGAGGTGTAAATTAAGTATGCGTATGCGAATAGCAAGCGGGCTCAGTACTGTTGACAGCAGTTTACTGGGCTTTTACTTATTTATATTTTAATGATTGGTAAGCAAAAAAAATTGAATGTGACACATGAAAATGAAGAACAAGTGAAAATACGTATGGAATAAGACACGATGATAAGTAACTTAAAGATCGTAGTTTAATTACTGTATTTTAAATTTCATGAAAGGTAAATTAACTTGAAATGCCTATTCTGCAAAGCTTTCAAAACTGAGTTTTACAACGGTACAGCAATTTATTTTTTCTTATACTTCGGATTAAAATAAGCTGTTAATTACATAAAAATTAACCTAAATTTACAGTTAGACTAATTTAATTGTTTTTTAATAATCTACTGTCCCAACCTCTTCCTCGCACCTTTAACACTGCCCAACTGTTTTAACGCCATTCCCGTCACCAGACAACAGCCACCAGTAATATAAAGTCCTCTATTACCCGTTCCCAATCCCACAAACCGCACGATACCAAAAGCCATCAGTGCAGCGATAATTACAGGCATAATTACAACATACTGAGTATGCTCAGGTTTATCCTGCTTCAGTCCTAACTTCTCATTCTTGATAATCTTCCGTGCCAACATCGGGTTACGACCTGCCAGGGGTTGCAGTTCAGCCAGACGAGATTTACTAATCTGTAGTCCTTGTTTCTCTGCCTCTGCTTCCATCACTTCTCTGATATGGCGATCGCTCGGCAAATCTAGTTCAATCTCCAACATATCGAGGAAAATATCTCGCCCAGGATTAGCCACGGCAAAACAAACCACCCTCGCACCAGCAGAAATCATGTCTTCTAGCCAATATCTGATAGAAGTAGTCAACCGTTTGGCTTCAGGCAAGATAAGTAAAGTATCCTCGCCACTGTTAACTAAAATCTCTTCCTTGAGAGCATCGACAGTCATAGGTTTTCCCTGGTCATTTTCCGTCGGGCAACCTAACTGCATGGCGATCGCAATAAAGAACTTTTTCAAACTCCCCTTGTACGTAGCTATGGCAGACTGATACTCCCCTGACATCTCATCATGGAGAGCCAGAGCAAAGTCGGCTTTTCCTGTGCCAGCTTCACCGAGAACAATTACAGAATTCCCAGCAGCGATCGCATTACATACCTTATTGAAGGTGTCATCATCTCTGTAACTTACCCTTGAGCTTGGGCTTTTTGGCTGCGGTGTTGAGCTAGTATCTTGTCCGCTAACTCGGCGGGAGTCCACTTTGGGTTAGCCACCTCACGGGCAATGTTCACCTTCTCTTGTAAGTCAGGTGATAGATCCTCAAAGGACATTTGACTAGCCAACTGAATCTTAATCAGGTCATTCATCGCCATCCCACGGGCGGCTAATTCTTCCGCTTCTCTGAGAATGTCTGAGCCAATTTTGGCTGTAGGTTCTTCTTTCTCCACATAAATATTATTTTCTTCTGTATTATTAGCTTCGGAATTTGTAGCCAAATCGTTATTATTAGAAACTGCTAAAGCTGTACATTCAAATCCTTCTCGTTTTCCAGTTTGATTAACATGAGAACGTAAGGCTCTAACTTTTTCTGCTTGCTCAAAAGTTAAGTAAGACTTTCTCGATTCATCTTTGCTAGCTTTGATGTCTAGATACTCTAGATCTCCATAGTAAGTTGATTTTTTTATATCTAGTTCTGCCATCAGGTCATCTGGACGGACAATGTTATATGGTATGGAATTCTGGTTGTTCATGAGCAAAATTTTTTTTTCCTATGTACATATTATGAATCGCTCAAATAAACTTTTCTGTGATGTCAGTCTGGAATTCCAAGGTCAGGCTGGAACATAGGCTAGAAGCGCAATTAAGTTTTGATATTTAATCTTTTTGTTGGCAATCTAAATTGATGTAATTGCTTTAATAAATCAAGTCGTTAGTATCTAAATATTTAGAGTTAATGTAATTTAAATTACAAAATAAACCTATCGAATTACATTTTTAACTCATACTTTTGTTGGGTTATTAACTTGAATTTTCCCAGAGATCGAGCATAATTACGCCTTTTCGTCTTTTCGCCTTGGCGAAATTTCGGACATCTGGATATCTATATTTTCGCCATTTCGCCATTGCACCCAGGCAGCAAGGAGGAAATCCACCAATTCGGATTTATCTAAATTGATGCCCGCCCGTTTGAGTTTGACCAATTCGTCTTCCACATCGAAGTCAGTTTCTTTGCGGATGTAGTAGGTTCTACCAATCCAGTCAGGGTCGCTGCGTTTACCTGTAGCTGGTCTACCTCGTTTTTTGGTTGGTTCGTTGGCAATCGCCATCTCTGGCGGTTTCTCTTCTGGGGTGGGTTTGGGAGTAGTTTTTTTAGCTGGTGTTTTGGTTTTGGCTTTTGTTTTAGTTTCCTTTGTCGGTTTAGATTTAGGGATAGACTTTGTTTTTGACTCGGTTTCTATTTCTGCTTCGGCGGGGGTAGATTTCTGACGATTCTGAGCCAGCTTTTTAAACATATTGGCTGCATCACTCATGACAAAATCTCCTTACCCACTTGCTCGTAATCATTCCAGGCGATCTTTGCCATGCGGTCTTTGACATCGTATACGGGTACGCCCATCAAAGCAGCCTTTTCGTAAGCAATTAACCGCCGAATCTCTGTGTCAAATAAAGGTAATTCAGCTAAAGCTTCTCTAGCTTGTTGAGCCAACTTGACGGGCTTGGGGTGAACCATCGTTAGTAAAATACGATAGCGATCGCTACCCAATGTCAGTAATAAATCTACCGTTTGCAGCAAGGCATCCACCGCCAAAGCATCGGGAGTTGTGGGCAGGAGGAGAAGATCGCAGCCATCAGCCAAAGCTTCTAATTCATTCTGATCGGGACGGGCAGCAGTATCAATCACAATATGCTCGTACTTGGGACTATATAAAGCAGCTTGCATCAAGTCCACCACCTTAAAAGGAAAATTATCCCCCTCTCCTCGTTTACTCCAGCCCGTAGCACTGCGGTTGGGGTCGCCATCAACTAATAAAGTCTTGCCCAACTGAGAGAAATAACAGGCGAGATGGACAGCAGTAGTGGTTTTGCCGATTCCTCCCTTGAATCCAGCAACAGTAATCAACAATTTACATACCTCGAAAGAAAGCAAACATCTAAGTGTAATCTCACTTACAGTTAATTCACCTTGGCAAATTGTTAAATTTTCAGATTTTTAGATTTTCGGCTTGGTGAATTTTTGAATTGGCGAAATTTTGAAATAGCTAGCACTGTCAGAGATAACAACACGGCGTTGCGACAGCAACGACGTTTTAGCCCTTTTGACAATTTCTTTCGGACAGAGCTTTGACAGCACGTACTACGGACATAGGTATATCGTCAATACCTACAGCAAGTCCTGTAGGTACGGCATCAAGGCTAATAGCTACTTGGGTAGGAATTGATTTTAATAGATTTGCTATACGTGCCATAAGTTCTTCTTTTGAAGGTAACTCGCTTATCGCCTCGATCTCATCTGGAGTCAAGGCTGTTCCTTCTAATACTCCACCTCGAAGTTCTGATTTTCTAGTTTCTTTCTGAAACTTTTGATAAACATTTATTGCTGCTTTCATATCGTCTTTAATGAAGAAGAAAGCAGAAGAACCTTTTAAGAACTGCATCATCGGCAGCCAATTATCATCGCTTGCAACAGCGAAACGCATCAAGGTATTTTTAGTAATTTTGCAAATTGTTCCTGTAGAGTGTAGTCTTTGCCGTAAATCTGTAATTTCAGCTACAGATAATCCCTGGTAGTCAATTACTAAAACTAATTGCGACTCACTTAAAAAGAATTTGAGTTGGGAAACAATAGCTTTTTTATCTCTTAATCTTTTATTTCGACCTACTATAAACTTTTTACTTTGGCTATTTTTTTCTAAAAAAGCCCCTTCATCATGCAAAAGGTTTATTTCACCATCAGAGTAAGCCTGGTAGATTTTGTAGTCACCAATTTTAAATTTTCCACGTAGTTGCTGAAAAGCAAAATCAATATATTGTTCTTTACGAGATAAGTAAAGTAAGTTTTTGCCTTGCCCTATTTTATCTACTGTATTAATAGGTATTTCAATTTTTGACTTCTCGGAATCGTTCCAAATAATAACGTATTTTCTTTTTTCTTTGGCTTCAGTAAGTAATTGCCAATTGTTAGATGGAAATAAATTTTCAGCTTCTCGCTGTAGTTGTGCAGTGCTTTTATAAACCTGCGGATCTTGTTTAAGTAAAGCAATTTCAAGCAAATCGTTCATCAATTTGATAGCTTCCTCAAATTTTCCTGCAACTGCATAGCAGAAGAATGCTTCTCCAAGAATTGTTGGATTCGTTGTATACGACGAGTAAACTAGAGCTGCCAATTTAGCAGCATCTTTAAGCGATTCTGGATTTTTTTCAGTGTAACGATTAAGTAGACCCTCGCGAGTTGTATTGTGATAAGCTAACCTTCCAGGATAAATAGAATGTATGAAAGGCAAAGAAGCAAGTTGCTCGTAAATTTTTGCTGGACTTAAATCAAAATCTTTTTTATCTAACTTTTTCTTTTTTAGTAGTAACTTTTGTACAATTCGACGATCAAACCAATGCAAAATAACACATCGTTGTGCTATGTATGCAGTTGTCTCTTCTTCCAAACCTTTCAAAGTGTTGTCAGCTATGACAGCAGCTTTTTCTGTTACACTTTTAGATGATATTAGTTCCTTAAGAAAAGATTCAACAGTCATTGTTAACTAAAGGCTCTCATCAACTCTGCAAAAAAACCTGGTTTATACTCACAAGCATGAGCAAAATCTTTAATTGATTGTTCTACTAAATTTAAATTGCAATCTCGGCAATATGTAATGTACTCCTTCTCATCTAACACTTGCTTTAGTTTCAATTCAGTATATAAAAGATCAATAGTAGAAGGTAAAATTGGAAGCTGTTGACCAACTATAACAATTCGTATGTCAGGACTAGAAAGCCGAGCTACCATAGATAAAAAAGTTTTTAACCATGTCTGTGTTTCCTCTGAAGCTTTGTTTACCGAATCAAAAATTAATAAAATTCTTTTATTAGTTACTTTTCTTAAATTTCGGGTAAATCTGTGAATCCAAAGTCCTGCTGCTTCTTTATCATTAATACTTTCTGATCGAGCATTAACAGTAATTTGAGCATTTACAGCTACAATCTTACTTAGTTCAATTTTACTGGAATCAGCAAAATAAATTTCATTATTTTCTAGCTGAAATAAAATACATTCTATGATATCGTTACTTCTTTTTAAGTGTTCTAAATCAACTGCGATAGGACACATATTAAAGGTTTTGCATTCCTGCGGAAAAACCTTTGTTGCTAGATGAGATTTGCCCATTTTGCTATCACCCGTCAAACCTAGCACTCGATACTTAGATTTGATGTCTATAAAATTTAGAAACTTCTTAATAGCTGTTTGAGTATCAATAGTATGAACCATAAAAATCGACCTAGTCATTCGTATCAATATCGATGCGAGATCCAACTAATAAAATATCTTTTAATTGAATACCTTTTCCACGAAGTTTGCCATATGAAAGCAGAGCCATAAGTCTTGTCATAGTAACTGGCCTAGAGTTTCTTTCAATTGTTCGTTGTCTAGTTTCAGCTACTGGCAATGTTATTTTATTACCTAACCATTGACCAATAAGTAGTCCGATAATTGCAAACGCCACAAGCCACCAAATTGATTGCTGACTAAATTGATCGGAAAAGAGCTTTTGTGAAATGGCAGCAGATAGTAGATTAAGAAGGATGTTAACTGCTGCACCAACAAATAACCCAATAATTGCATAGACGATTTTAGTCATAATAACTCCTTTACCGATGTACACATCTTTGGTTTTGAAGGTACAGGCTAGGGTGATGCAAATCAGCCAAATTGCCCAGAAATTTTTTACACAGTTTTAATATTGCTATTTTAAGCCATCAAGAGAGTTTTTCGTTTGCAAAACATAAATTGTTCAAAAACGTCATTGACCCAGCTCGATAAGTCAATATGATTAGCGATCGCCCTCCTGTGTTGTCATCAAGTAACACTGTATCGTCATCACTACATAGATACTTTTTCCTCTTACTCCTATTTTTCAAAACCTTTAATATCTCTTCGACTGGGGCTTTTTCATCATTCATCTTCTGAATCTGCGATCGCTCTACTGGTCACGGGCGATCGCCTTACTGTATTGTAGTCAGGAAACATCATCCTCAAATTCTTCTAATTTTTCGACTGTTTGATCTAATTCAACAATCGAGCTTTTAATAGAGTCTAATTCCAAAAAACCTTCTACGTCTTTAAATTCTTGTAATTTTTCGACTAGTTCATCTAATTCAATAATCGAGCTTTTAATGGAGTCAAAATTTAGTGGATTTGAGTTAAGACCATCTAGTAAATCCCTAGCCATCGACTGAGCTTCATGGATTAGTTTAAGTTGTTCTGTTTTCATTGTTTAGTCTGTCGCACGGGGACTCTATTACCATTCATCCTTTCTAGCTTGGTTATTAACCGTTTGGGGATATATTTACTCTTTTTCACGCTTGAGCGATCGCACTATCTGATACGGGCGATCGCTTCCCTGTCAGCTGCGGGTATTGAACAATTAAACCAATAACAGCTTCCCTAGTCATACGCTAACCAGGGAAGCTGCCAAACTATCAAATTAGATTTTCGAGATTAACTTGTTAACAGGACTAACTATTAACCAATAGCACTGGAAGTAGAACTAGAAGTAGCGGTGGCATTACCATAACGATCAACTTCAGCATTGGTAAAAGTATTAGTGAAGACAAATCTTCCAGAAGCGGAGGCATCAGCTTCAGCATCAGCACGACCACCACGACGACGACGATAATAATAACCACCAGAAACGCTGGCTTCTTCAGTGGGGTTGATTTCGGCAAATAATTCGTTGTTAGACATGATTTTTTCTATCCTGGGTAATGGTTAATTAATTAATGTTGGAAATAAAATAGTGATTTCGGATTAGTTGTTGTCAAGAGTATCGATGATTGGGAGTTTTCCGTCTCACCTTGCTGACATTTTCTAGATATGTTGGCTAATTATTTTTTATGCAATAAATTCCGGGCGTTGGCATTTTGACAGCGATCGCCCATGTCTCAGAGAAAGTATGAAAGTTGTCACGCCCCTGACCAATATCCCTAAATGAACCTAAAGTTTGCAGGTATCTGTAGTGAATTCTAGTAGCCTAAATTAAGTGTTAGATTACCGATAGCATCATGATTACTGGCAGAATTCCCGAAATTACTATTAAATTCAGCGAGCAACCAGAATTACCCACTGAAGGAAAAAAGGTCACTTTAGAGATTCAAGGTGAAAACAACGTTACCGTTAAAGCTGAAGTTAACCGTAAAACGTTGAAAAAGCAGGTGGCTAAGATGGATGAATATGACGAGTGGGTTGGTGCGCTTTCAGGCAAGATTGCCCAGATTACCACTGAGGGAGTGATTGAACTCGAAGGGGCAGGACTACAAGTTTTTGAGAAGAAAAAGAAAGAACCCAAACCGACAGAATCAACGGCGGCTTGATAATTGGTGAAAGTATTGCGATCGCGACTCTAGCTTGGTTATTAAACGTTTGGGGATATATTTACTCTTTTTGACGCATGCGATCGCCCTACCGACCCCTCTCGTAGTAGGATAAAAAAATACAGTCCCCTCGTGGCTGGTCATTGGGAGTGACCGAAGCCGAAGAGAAGTAAGCAATTAGAATTACAGTTAGAGAAAAAAGTTTCATACCTACCCATCACACCAGGTTTTTCTAATGAGCAGCAAGTTATCAAAAGCAAACTTATATATAGGTTTGATTGCGTTATTGATTGGTACTGGAGTTACTCTGTTTGCCTTAATCAGAGGACAGGCACTTCAAGAAGTTACGATTATGGACTGGTTAACATTCAAACTTTACCGTCCTCTAGAAAGAGATAACCCGCTACCTGATTCTGTTCAAGAAAAACCTGGAAACCCAACATACAATCAACCAATAGTTATTCCTCAACCATCAATCAATCCTGATGGACATAATCAAGGACAAGATATAGGAGAAGTACTCCAACAGACAGGGGATTTTATTGATTGTTTAGATAGAAGAGAGAGTGTTTGTTCTGTTTATGGAAACGATCTTTAGATCATCGGCTAGATCGCCAAAGCTGAGCACGGGCGATCGCTTTAATTCAAGTATCAGCAAGTTCAAATGCAGCCATCACATGAGATGAATTAATAGAAATATCGGTTCTTGAAGTTGGAGCAATAAAAACTTTATGACTTTGAACATCTTGAGCAAAATTATGATTGTCTTGAAGCGTAGCATCTAGCCAAATATTGCCACTAGCATCTTGCTTGATACTGTTTATACATTGGATAGCGATAATATCACCTGTTATCATCAATAATCCAAAGACCCAGGTATCGCAAAGCATTCTGACAGTAAACCAAGCTGGTAACAGTTTGATATATTTTTCAATTTCGTATTCTCGCTCAAGTTCGGGGTATTCAATTTCATAATCTTGTTCGAGCTTTTTAACGTTATCATCCATTGTTCATTAAAGAGTGATGGGAGTCGTCAAAATGAAACCAAGTTTCTTGATATACCTTGCCATTCTTCTTGATTTTCCGCCAGTTAATTTAACCGCTTCCTGTTCCTTCCCTTACCAATTGACGTAGGAGTTTGCGTTCATACCCTCCGAGGAACGAGCAATCTTGATCAGGCGATCGCTCTATTTTCCCACGGGTGATCGCGCTTCGCTCATTCCTGAAATCCTTATAGGATAAACGTTTCAGTCTAGATTGTCTCGTAGGACAGCTTGGCTAGTTATAGCTCTAATGAAATGGTTCAGTAAAAATGCACCAAAAGTGCAACAAAAGAGCAATTTATTTGTGAGATAATAGATTATGGACAAGCCAAGATACAAGAGAAATACTCGGTAACTCCTAAGCCAAATCGAAATGCCAAATCCGATTTACATAAGGAATTAAAGTTATTCTGGCTTGTTTAAAAATTAATAATAAATTCCTAGACCAAACAAGTGCAACTTCGTTTCAATAGACTATGGTCTAGGTTTTTTCATGTCTAAATTCTTATAAAACTAAGATAGGATTTAATAAATCGGATTTGGCACCGATAAACTACGACACAAAAAAGGAGTTACTTTTTATGAATAAGAACGAGTTGGCAAACAGTTCGAGGGGTAATGCTTTGCTACTAGCATTACTAATAGCCTCTCTAGAACTAAGCATCACGATTGGAGAAATAGAGATTAGGCTCAATCCTAACGATTCACTAAATCTTCCATCAGTAATGGAAAAGGTGTTTACTGATTCAGAGTCACCATAGTTTCATAGGCTGATTAATACCATACCAATATCTTTATCAGGTATTAGTATGGTATCAAGAGAATTTTAAGAAATATTGTAGGAGTTTGAGAGCAATTAAGCAGAAAACCACGCTAAGGCTTCTACCACAAATAATTTAATTAGTTAATCCAATAGAATAATATTCAACAAATGGCGGATAGTAAGAGATTATCAATACCAGGTTGTGAACTAGTAAAACAAAAAAGATTAAATAAAGAATTAAAAATAAAAGATGTAGCTACTCAAGTTCACATCGGAGAAACAACTGTAAAGAGATTTTTCGGACGGACTGCTATTAGCAGTAGTCTTTTCATACTAATTTGTAATTTTCTTGAAGTTTCTTGGGAAGATGTGGAAGAAAAAAGCAGAGAACTAGATAGAGAAAAAGTTAGAGAAGAATTTGAGCGCGAATATAAAAAAAAATTAGAACATACAGAGCAAATTTACAGTGTAAAGATAGAATCTATAAGAGAGCAATTAGATATTTTTCGTAATCAGAATCAAGTTGATAAAAAATTAATTTTAAGTCTTATGGAAACGAATAACAAACAGAGTAAATCAATTGAAAGATATATAAAAATAATTACTAAACAGGAAAAAACTATTTCTATACATACAAAAACGATTGCTAATTTAGTAAAAACAATTGACAATAATGAATATATTGATGGGAAATACAAATACAATAACTCTAGTCCAAATAATAACGTAGATAGCCCAAACAACGTAACTATCAATATAAATAATTCAGGAACTGGAAGCGTAAGTATGGGAGATACTTTTAATACTGTTCATTATCACAAGCAGGATTTAGCTGAAGCAGCGGCAGAAATCCAAAGACTGTTAGAACAGCTTGAAAAAACTTACCCTACTAATAGTAACTACGAGACAACCTACCCTACTAATAGTAACTACGAGACAACCTACCCTACTAATAGTGCGTCTGAAAAGCTAGTACTGGCATCTCGTGCCCTTCAGCAGATTGAAAATCAACCTACTTTGAAGAAAAAAGTAATTAACGCCCTCAAAGGAGGTGGTGATTCTGCTTTTCAAGAAGCTATTAATCATCCCCTAGCAAGCATTTTAGTAGCAGCAATTCAAGGTTGGCTAATAAGCTAAGATGAGTGCGATCGCCAAAAATCAATTTCATTCAGCATCCTGCCATCCTTCGATAGTCGCCACCAAAATATTGACTAATGGATGATCTATCGCTTCTTTAAAGGCTTCTGTTCCTCCAGCTTTGAGAGCATTGATAACTTTGGTTTTCAGAGTCGGGTTATTCTCGATTCGGTCAACTGCTTCACCAACAACTACCATTTTTTCTTTGTTTGTTGATGTAGGGTTAGTTTTAGACAATTGTTCTAGAAGCTGCTGAATCTCTGTGGCTGCATCGGCTAGATTTTGCTGTTCTGCTTCGTTAATTTCTGCGGTGATTTTGACATTATCCTTAAACTGACCACCACTAACATGACCTATACCTAGTTTTCCACTTTGTTCGTAGTAAGTCTCTGCATTGATATTGCGATCGCCACTCATATTAACTTCTCCTTGATAGATTTCGGTATAATTTCCTTCTACATAGGTAGCATCGACAAAAACAAAATCATCTGTTTTTTCTGAAGCAATCTCGCTAATTCTTTTCTCAATAAAACTATTTACAACAGGTGGTAACTGATGGATATTTCCTGACCACAATTTTAAGTCTGTATCGTATCTATAATAATAATCATCTTTAAAATTTTCTCTAGCAATATTTTCAGAAACTTTAACCTGAATACAAACCCTTTCTCCTTTCTTTCCAAGAGCTACGATATCTAGAGGTTCATCGTAGTCCCTAGACATTTGCTGCAAAACAGTTAGTGCTAATCTAGGATTAATATCTTTCTCGTGATACAGTTCAACTGTTTCCAGGATGTACCTAACAAAAGTAACAAAGCCACCTGAAATAAACTTACCTCTAGGGGGCATTTGGTCACGCTTATCGCCATTAACCCATCTTAAATAAACGTAATCACAAATAATTCCATTAAGTTTAGTACTTTCGGTAATAACCCAATCTTGGATACAACTTCCAGTAAAATTAGCATTCCTCAAATCTGCTCTTTCAAAGTTAGCTCTTACTAATTTAGTTCTGGATAAATTAGCTCCTTGTAGATTTGCTTGATAAAAATCTGCATCAATAAAACTAGCATTCTCTAGATTAGCTTCCTGCAAATTAACGCCCCGTAAATCTAAACGATCAAAATTCTCATTTTGTCCTTCACAAGTGATTACTAATTGCCGTAATTTTTGATTTGAAAGATAAGTGATTCCAGGACGAACTAGGTCAAGTTTTTTGGCATTGTGCCAACAGCTACGGATAAGGGTAGCCTCCCTAAAGTCTGTGCTTTTGAGGGTGGCTTGAGTAAAATCAGCATCAGTTAAGTTAGCACCTCGAAAGCTAGTGCCCCCTGTAGCGGCAAAAGCAATGGCAATTAAACGAATAACACCAAATTTTGAATCTTCGACTAATACTCGCTCAGAAATATAGAAACTTAGCCACAAAATAGCTCCAGCTAAGACTCCAGCTAAAAATAAATCTCTAGATAGCTCTTTAGCTAAAACCACAGTCGTAGACCCGGTTAAAATTACAGCCAAAGTCTGAGCAAAAGTCCTAACCTCAGCTCCACCTGAAATTTCTGCTAGAGTAAACGCTAAAGCTCCGAAACCCGCTCCCGAACCAGTCAAGACCGCAGTTACAGACAAAACCCCAGCAACAGCTCTAACCACAGTTCCAGTTCCCTCTAGATTCTCAGTTACGTCAAAAACCCAGGTTAGAGCCAAAGCTATAGCTAAAATACCAGCGATAACTCCAGCTATGATTACTAAAGCTGGTGTAAATCCCTGCTTTTTGATGCCAATAAAGAAAATTGCCAATATTAAGTAGGTAATTAAACCAGGAAAGATACTGCCATGTCGTTGAATGAAGTTAGGACCTAGAGTCCCCGATGGAAAAATACCAGCCAGCCCAGATGCCAATCCTGATAGTATCGATATAGTTATTGAAATTATTACTAAACTAATTGCCCAACTTTGTTGCAGTCCAGCCTTAGACTCTCTGAAGGTGGTACCAGTCAAAATGGCATTAGTAAAGTTTGTACTCCTAATATTGGTTTGGCTGAAGTCTGCTCCACTGAAATCTGCCTCTGAAAGATCTTGCCCTTCAAGGGACTGACCTCTGAGATCGACATCACTAAAATTCCTTTCTCCTGCTGCATATCTCCTCAGCACTTCACTGGCTTTCATTCCTGGGCTGTTGGACTAGTTTTTATTAAATGTACTGGAATTGGGCTGTAATTGAAACAAAGAAGTATTATTTTTTCACTTCACTAGCGAATTCCCTCTTCTTCCGCCTCCGCAAAACCCTTAATATCTCTGCCACAGGGACTTTATCATTATCCATCTGCTCAATCAGACTCCGCATGGTCTTACATTCACTTTGACATCGAATTTATCTCCGCGATCGCTTTTTGGACAGAGGGCGATCGCTCATTGATGAACTTCTATCTGTCTTCCGCGATCAGTTTGAGAATTAATTTTTCTCAACAGAATTACCTCCAGATTGGTTGGCAGATAAACTCCGAAGATAATCCCTCAACTCAATTAACTGCTCAGTGGTCATGTCTTTTCGGCATTTGCATGAGTATTTTTTCTGTATATAGTTAATTGATTTTGATTTGCTCCAACCAATTCGTTTGACTTCTTTAGTCACCTGTTCTTTTAACTCTTTCTTGCTTGGTTGTTGGTTCGGCTCTGTTTGCTCTTGGTCGCTTTCATCAAACAAGTTAGTTTGTCTAGTTGCTTCCGCCGCATCTAGAGCTTGACATTCAGCAGGAGTAAGCAGATTAGACTTTAACCAATCAATTTCAGCTTTACTTACTTGACCTTGGGCATGGAGAGTAATTAACTCATTGTTGGTAGTGCAACCCCTCACTCTCTCTTTAACTTTGTTAGCTCGGTTTTTGAGAGTCCAAGTGTCTTGGCTCTGATAGGGGTAAGATTGCCAGTCGATTTCAGGCGTGACAGCCGACGTGACAGCTTCTGTGACCACCGACGTGACAGCCTCAATCTCTTGCTGCGATTGATTTGTGACCGCCGTGACAACTTGAGGTGAATTATTTAAAGGAATATTAGATTCAACTTCCTCGATTCCTGTGCCAATTGTCTGACTGTCACAAGAGGGGAAGAAGTTATTTTTATTTTTCTCGTTAGATTGAAAAAGGTTGTCACGGTTGTCACATTCTTTACTTGACAAGGTTTTTGGGTTGTCACCCAGGTTGTCACCCAGGTTGTCCCCTTGGTTGTCACGTTCTAATATTTCTTCTACAGTAGGTAGTTCTGACCAGGGCGTACGCAATCTCAATCCCTTGATTACTCGAACTGTTTTTCCCCCCATTCTGACCCTGGTTTTTTCTGCTTTCCAGCCCAGCGTACGGGTAACTAGCTCCAATAATTCGGCGGAGAAGTTCTGAGGAGATTTAGCAGAACGATTAGATTGTTGACAGTAGAGAGCATAGCTGCCGTATAAAGTAGAACGTCCTGCGTCGTAATCTTCATCCCGCAGCCACTCCTTACTGTTACTACCAATTGGAACGAGTGCAGTAGCATCTTCAATAACCCAGTCATTGACCCAGGCTGCTAATCCATCACTTCTAATTTGAGATTCCCAGACTGTAGTAGAGAGCGCTCCCTTACCCGTACCTTTAAACGTGGAGTTAATTTCTGCTGAAGAAATACTTAGCAAGTATTTAGTAAATGCTCCTAACTCCGATTCAAATTCTGCCATTAGATCTCGTTTTTTCGACCGAGGACATTGATAGTCAAAGGGAATCATACTGACGCGACGAGTCAGCCAACTACCGATGTTGGTATGGAACAGGGGAAAGTTACTAGTAACTACCGTCAGTCCAGAGAAAACAAACTCAAAGCCGTTCTCAAATAATCTCCGACCCGACAGTCTATCTTGACCTGTAAGCCGTTTGAAGTTACTCATCTTCTTAGGTGCTTTATCTTGGTCGGGTAAAACTACCAAGCGCTTGCCAAAGATGCGAGCTATTTCGTGTTTGTCTTCTAAGTCAGGTAAATTAAGCGTAGCAGTATTTTCTTCGCCAATAAGAGCCGTTAAAAGGGTGGTGAAGGTACTCTTACCACTACCACCCCCACCAATTAGGTGCAAGAATTTTTGCAGATCGTTACGACCCCGCAGTACTGCTGCGGCAAAACAAAGAAGTAACTGTTTGTGTTCGGCGTTGCCTTGAGTGGCCTCATCCAACCAGCGATCGATATTCCGCCAGCCTGTTTCGACGACGGTGTAATCTCTGGGCAATTGCCAAGTAAATCTAAATCCCGGGCTGTGGGGGTGCAGTTTATTGGTGGCTAATTCTAAAACTCCGTTGCGGAAAGGTAGATACTCGGTTGAGGATTTTTCATTCCACTTGCGAATAAATAACTCTCGCTCTAGGGCTCCCAAAATATTTTGGATATAGGCATTAGTTCCATAGCCGACGATATTCCTAGCTTTAAGAATGCAATGGATTTCTGCTGCCAAGTATTGTTTACTAACTATCGTCCAGATGCCTTCGGTTTCTAAACTGTAAGCCAACCAAGTTCTCAGCTCGTCACAATAAACCCAGCGCTCGCGATACTGTTCGGCTATTTGTGCGCCGATGATATCTGGTTTGGGTGGTTTCTTGTCAAAAGCATCTTGACCGTATAAGGTATGCCACTGCTCAAAGCTAACCGCTTGAGATAATAATTTCTGACGGAACTCTTCAATCCCGTTATTTTGAATATAATCGTCGATACCTTTGCCCTCCGATTCATCCCACTTAGGTAAAGTGTAAACGGGGACAGAGAATTTTTGCAGTTGATTCGCTAATTTAATTAATGCCTGGATTACCGATTTATTTGAATAGGTATCGGCATCAAAAGCCAAGATAAACCCAAATTCTTTCTTGGCAAGATTTTCTAGCTCTGGTACTAAATAACGTTTTCCTTGTGGATCGTCTTTGGTTGGAGTTAATCCCATCTCTACACCCAATAGGGCAATGGTAGGGATGTCATGGGAACAGGCGGCGATCGCTTTAAAGCCTCCCTCTGTTACCAGCAACATTGGATGTCCGTTGATTTGGTAGCACCGTTGTTTTAACTTGGACGTATCTAGCCAGTAATTTGAATCTGTAGGATGTTTGGGTAGCAGTGCGTCATATTCATCACCCGCGGCGGTGCGGTACTTGGGAGCTTTCTTGCCCTGCTTATCCGCCCAAGGTTTATCTGGTCTGTATTGATATTGACCGTTAGCACCTTCAATCAAGATTCCTGGTGATTTAGCAGTGTAATACAGTTTGTCAGTCGCTTCGGTGGTAGTCAGGGAAGAACAACCCGCTTCAATCCAATCCCTGTCTAAGCCTCTTTTGACGCAATATTCTTTGATGTGCTTGTTGAGTAGTTGGGATGAATCTTCTCGGATAGTAGATGGTGTAACTAGTCCATAGTCAGTGGGAGAAGTGTTTAAGATACTCATTCCGCACCTCCAGCAATATTTATTTTAAATCCTTGAAACTCAACTACAGCAATGGTTCTCACGGATGTCAGAACGATATTGTGTAGATTTTTACTTGTTCTGTTGGGAAAAAACTTCTTTTCAACCTTCATCTGTGGCATAATCTAATCAGCAAAGAAAAAAATTTCATAACAAACCGTGCCACCTCACTCAGTTGAGAAGGCGGTAGGTTTTAAAAGAGAGCAGTTGTCAAACCGGTCAAAGTTAGGGCAACTGTTTTTGCTTTTATATAGGGTTATTGTATAGCTTTATTTGCCCTTAACTAGTATTTGTCATAGATATTTTTTACAATTTGTTGATTTCAACGGATTTGGGTGATTTTTGACGCTGGATAAATGTAATCTAAATTACATGAATGTATCCTACGATACATTAAATCCCAATTTAGGCAATATGGCTGATTTTGAAATCAGTATTCTTACTCGATCGAGAGTTTTTTTAAACAGAAAGATAAACTTGGCTTAATCTATGGAGAGATGAAGAGAGGGGGGATTGGTAGGGCGTTCCTTACTGTAGTGAGCCTGTAATTACGATTGATCGCAACATCAATAATCTCAAGTTTTATCAGAGGCTACCGTCGATGAATAAAAGGGCTTTTGTCAGACCCCAGGCTTTTCCCATAGTTTGGTCTGCCCCCATCGAGCCATTTCGCTATCACCCCAAACTAGATGACGACCAGCAGATGCCCTGCTACTTTGTCCAGGTAAGAACGGTCTTCTCTGATGGTGGGTTTGAGGTAGTAGAAACAATTGAAGAGCCGACGTTAGAGATTCCCAAATATATTAAACCTGCGAAGAAAAAGAAAAATGCCTTGCCTCGAACACAGAGCGGCGTGGCTGACTCGAACGAAGGGATTTAACTAGAAAATGCTTTTAAATTACGTAGCAGTCGCAAATTTCATCTTCTACTCGAAGTATGAGCCGAGGTTGTGGCGCGATCGCCTGGGTATTAGTTGCCTCCGAAGCAGCAAAGTTTCTGATTCTGGTTTGATATCTCATTAGTTTATGAATGAGCAAATGGAATTAGATTTTGGTGTTGAGGGGCATTTATGGATAAGAGAAGATGCTGAAACTACAGCAGATACTGTTGTTGATTTGGCATCAATCTTAAAAGGTCGGCGACTGCTCCAGTATGGCGGGTTGATGCGAGACGCTAAGAAGCTGCTCAAGCTAAAGGATGGCGAGGACGAGGGTGCTGATTTAATCAATACCAGTGAAACTGAAACGGGTTGTAAGTGCCCTGTTTGTGCTGGGGAT
>JASJDR010000007.1 GCA_030065615.1 Xenococcus sp. MO_188.B8
CATGGTGGTAGGGGCGATCTCTTGGTGCGCGTTCCCTAGATGAGTAAAACTCATCGGGGTCGCACCGCTTGGCCAATCGCCCCTACAGAATCAATTGTTGTATTCTTATTTTAAATTGGTATTAGACATTTGTTTGACTGATCAGGTAGTTCGTTATTGTCGTAGACCGACTGATAACCAACGCCCACGCCATAGAACTTTGTTTGAGAATAGACTATGGATGAATATTGGCAAGCTTATTACTTCACTCAGAAGCGCCACCCACAGAAAAGGCCAGATTTTTTTATCTTTAACTAACCGCAAATTAATCACCACTATGGAAAGCACATCAGCCAACAATATTAAACCAATCAGAGTGAGGCCAAATCTAATATATTCCTTTTGGAGTAAAGCTAGGCCCAAAAATAATAACGACCACCACAGAGGTAAGGCTAGAAAAATCATCACCCATGGAAAGCGTGGAAAGTAGTGACGAATGGTAACCAACCAACGATGTATCTGCCACCAAAATTTCGGGAATGTATCATGAACATGATATATTCGGGCAGGCTGCCCCAAGAGTTGAATTTGGTAGTTTGCTTGGTGAATTGCCTGCCCAAGAGAGACATCAATGCCAACAACTCGATCTGTGATCGCATCTAGTCCACCAATAGCTTCTAGAACGTCTCTGCGGGTGACAATGATGGAGCCCACTACACTATTATTGCGCTTTTGGTAAGCAGCGGCAGCATAGTTTAAGGCGGAGGTGTTGACGGCAATATTATGGAGAGCTGCAACCCAGTCTTCGCTACCTTCACATACAGGGACAGCAAAGGCTGCTCCTGTTTCCTCAGGTTCGACAAATCCCACGCTCTGGCTCAAAAAGTCTGGTTTAATGTGAACATCAGAATCAATTAAGACGATCACTTCATGCTGACTAGCACGATATCCAGCAATTAAATTTTTGATTTTACCGATGGCTGTAAGACCCAACGGCTCACTGAAAATCAGCTTAATCGCTTGTTCAGGATATTGCTGAATCAGCTCCTGGATCGCTGGCGTAGCTGGATCATCTTCTGTTTCCAGCGCAAAGATCACTTCATAGGGTTGAGGATAAATCTGTTGGCAAAGGCTTTGAAAGTTCAAACTGGAACCATCATCCAAGCCTTTTACCGGCACAATGATTGAAACCTTCGGCTGCCAAGTTGATTTGTTTCGCTGTTTCACTTGGCGAAAATAGGCCCAGGTTTGTAGATGACTGATGAACCGCAGTGACAAGCTCAGAACAATAGGAATCACTAGTAAAAATAGCAAGTAGCTCATTTTTCCGTTATTAAATCTAAACTACAAAACTGTATCCAGACCCTGGGTATAACCTGTCATTTCCACATAACCTTTAGCTTGGACAGGTTTTTCCTGTTGTTGTCCCTGAAACTCAACTGCTCCTTCCCAATAGGTTGTAGATAAATTGAGTTCCTGGTTTGCCATCAAAGATTTCCCTGTCAAGGTTAAATCGAGTTGAGGAATCGATAACTGCCATTTAGAAGGATATTCTCCTTTGCTAGTGGGACTTTTCCAGGTATCTAACACTTGCAACTGCCAATCCTGAGACTTTAAAGGTTGTACCGAACCATCAGCAGAGATAAAAGTGCCACCAGAGCTAGGAGCAATAGTTCCATCTTCTTTTCTCAGCACATACAACATCAGGGCTGTACCTTGGTCGAACTGAAGAGAAAACCAATCCCAACCAACAGTTCCAGGGCTAAGGCTGCTTGTCGAATATTCATGATCTTTCCAAGTAAGACCTGTGACCGCAAAAGTCTCATCACCAACGGTAATTGTTCCTGTGGTTGGTTGTTGAACAATAGAGTAGTAGATTGAGGCATTACCTGGCTCTTCCCCTTTAACACTATAACCGCGATCGCCTTGGAGGATCGGAGGTAAAGTTTCTTGGAGCGTCAAATCTAGAGCAACCTCATCTGTTTTGGCTACTAATTGCACTTGCCCTGGTGCTAATTCAGTAGCTGACCAATCTTCTAGCCATACCTGGTAAGGACTGGCTTGGGCTCCTGCTAATCCCATTGCTCCTCGGCTAAAACGCTCTTTGGTATAAAAGGATTGCTTAGCGACATCACTGATAGTGAAATGAGCAAAGTAAACCTGGTTACTACGCCAGTTCGAGAATGAATCACTGCCAATGGCTTCAATTGCTGGAGTTAAAGCCCGCCGAAAAATGGTTAACTGGAAACCCAAAGGGCGACCTGAAGTAGTCTCTAAATTGCCGGTATAGTACCACCATTCTGTTTGATAATCTTCATGAGGGCCTAAATCTCTGGGAAATAATATCTCTTGCGGTTCATATACTCGGCTAAAACTATTTTCTGACTCAGAGGGTTGTGATTCCAACCAGGCAACTGTTGCCTTACCTGTAGCTGTTACTTGGGGTTGAGGCCATAGAGCAAAGATAATACCTGCTGCGAAAACCAACAAAAAAGCTAAAATCGATAATTTTTTCATGTCATTTCCAACTACTATTCCTCTCGAATTGCCGTAGCAATTACCATATTTCCTAAACGCCAGGCGGGATATATTCCTGCTAATAAAGCTGCTACTACTGCCACAATTAGAGACTGCCAAAAATAACTAGGTTGTAGTTGCATTTGTAACGTCCAACCAAAAGAACGCACATTAATGACATAGATTAGAATCCATGCGAGAGCATAACCTAAAGGCATAGCAAGGATTCCAGCCACACTACCCATTAAGCCGGTTTCTAACAGGGTTAACCACCATAGCTGAGTAGGGGTCATACCTGTAGCCCTTAAAATACCTAATTCTCTAGTCCTCTCTAATTGGAGACTCATTAAAGCACTCAGAACACCAATAAAAGCTACTATTACTGCCAGAAGGCGCAGTGCACTAGTAATGGCAAAAGTACGATCAAATATTTCTAGCGAGCCAGACCGGAGATTTTGATTGGATTGAATCAATAAATCCTGTTGACCTCGAAAATGATCTTTCAATTCTGTGACAATGGCCGTTACTGATTGCCCAGGTTCGGCAAAGAGTCCAAGGGACGCAATACTATCATCTTGCCAGAGTTTAATAAAGAGGTCATCGTCAATTAGGATTGTTCCTTGATCGGAGGAATAATCGTAAAATACGGCCAAAACAGGAAAACTGCGCTTGCCTAAGGTTGTCTCTAGAGTGATAGCTTCAGGTGGTTCGGATAAATTTTCTTTCAGCATCAAAGCTTCAGAGATAATTACGCCTTCTCCTTTTTCCATCTGAGGCCAAGGATTAGTTACATGATCTCTAATCCAGGCATAGGGACGTTGCCCATGGGAGACATCTCCCCCAGCAGAGATCAGTTTGACAGTGCGATCATAATCTTGGACAACAATCTCCGTCTCATTGTAGGTAACCACATCTTCTAGACCTGGCCAACGTTGAATTTCAGCAATCACTTCCGGGTCTAAACGACCAAAAATACGGTTAGCAGTGGTAGTGGGAGGAGTCACAAAAATATCTGCTTGCAGGGTTTGGTCTAACCATTCCACTACTGTTCCCCGAAAAGAGCCAACCATAATAGAAACGCCGACAATTACCGAAACTGCCACCATCAAAGCAGCGATCGCTACTGAAGTACGGCTTAAAGAACGGGAAATACTACGAGGTGCTATTTTTCCTAGCACGCCAAACAACCCATTAGTCACTGGGGTTACTCCCTGCATTAACCAGTCGGTTAGGGGTATGGTCAATAAAGCTGCTGCTAATAAAATGGCAAATAATCCCGTAAATGCAGCAATTAGACCACCAACTCCAGCCGCTAACAAGCCAATTGCGAACAGAGTTAAACTAGCAGCAGCTAAAACTAACCAAGGAAGAATAGTTTGAATTTTGCTCTCTAGGGTAGATCTTTGTAAAGTACTTTGAGGCGACGTTTGCATTGCTTCTAGAGCAGGGATCAGAGAAGCCACCATCGCAGCAGCAATACCAATGACTACAGCTTTGATCAGGGTAAAAGGAGCAACGGATATTTGCTGAACACTAACCACAAAATAGAAGTCATTGATACTTTGAGTGATTAAGCCAACTACCCCATGACCTAGCAACACTCCTAATCCAAGACCTAAAAACGAACCTACAATACTTAGAGCTACGGCTTCTCCTAAAATCAGGGTAAACAGTTGTCTTGGGGTTGCTCCTAAACAGCGCAAAATACCAAATAGCGGTCTTCTTTGCACCACACTAAAAGTAACGGTGTTATAAATCAAGAACATTCCTACTACCAAAGCTAATAAACTTAAGGCAGTTAGGTTAAGCTTAAAAGCCGCAGTCATTTGCTGAACGGCATTTTTTTGGATGGCTGCCGATTCTATCTTTACTCCTTGGGGCAAGATAGATTGAATAGGTACTAAATCTGCTTCTTTTTGAGCAATGAGATCGATATAACTCAAGTAACCAATCTTGCCTAGAATTTCCTGGGCAGAGGCAATATCAGTAAAAAGTAAACTATCAAGGGCATCTCTGGTTAGATTATTAGCTGGTTGAATCATGCCGACTACATGAGCCGATCGCTCTTGACCAGATACATTAAGAGTTAAATAATCTCCTGTATTTACTCCGTATTGCTGGGCTAAATTTTGCGAGAGAATTACAGTATTTGGTTCGGTTAGAAATGCTGTTAAGGCTTCTGTTCCTTCTCCACTATCATCATTAAAATAACTACGAAAGGGTTTCTCGGCAAAGAGATCGACTCCTACTAGCTGTAAAGTTTGTGCTCCCAATTCTTGGGCAGAGACATAACCTTCTACTACTGGTGCTGCGGGAGAGTAGCCAACTTCCCGCTCAAGTCTACGGTATACAGATTCTTCTACTCCAGTGGGTGCCACCGAAACAATGCGATGGGTAGTATGTCCTGCGATCGCATCTGTAGATAACTCGAAGGCTCTCTGGGCAGAGCCATTAGCTAAGTCAATGGAGACTATCATGGCTACTCCCAGAGCAATACCTAAAATAAAGAGGATGTATTGAAATGGTCTGCGGCGCATCCTCCGCCAAGCTAGTCGCCAGAGTGGTTCATTAGATATCAAGCTATCACCTCTGGTTTCTGACCATTAGCCGGATTTTCTTCGAGATGACCTTCGTGAACTCTTAACACCCGATCAGCTAATTTAGCTATCTCTGGGTTGTGAGTCGCCATAATTAGGGTTTTTTGTCTATCTTTGGTTAAGGATAAAAATAGTTTTAAAATTTGCTCTCCTGTTTCTTCATCTAGGTTGCCTGTAGGTTCATCGGCTAAGATCAGCATCGGATTGTGAACTAAGGCTCTGGCGATCGCGACTCGCTGTTGTTGCCCCCCCGATAGTTTATCAGGGAAAGCATGGCAACGATCTGCTAAGCCCACTTGCTCTAGTAGGGTTAAAGCGTCCTTTTCTACTTTCTTAAGATCTTGCCCCGCTAACTCCTGGGGAAGGGTGACATTTTCTAAAACCTTTAGGGTCGGAATAAGATTAAAGAATTGAAAGACAAAACCAATGTGATCGCGTCGGAACAGAGTACAATCTCGTTCGCTCATCTCATTGACTGCTACTCCATTGATTAACACGGTGCCAGTTGTTGGTTTTTCAATGCCACTTAATAAGTTTAAAAGAGTACTTTTGCCACTACCACTTTGACCTAAAAGAACAATAAATTCTCCTTGATTAAAAGTTGTATTAACCTGGTTTAAAACAAGTCGAGTCCCATTCCCCTCCACAAAATTTTTGCTCAAGTCACGCAGTTCGATAAAAGCTGTACTTGATGACTCAGAGGGGATAACTCTTAAGTTAGTTGTACTACTGTTAACTTGTCTAGGGAGCAAAGAAGAAACCAGGGATAGTTTCTGGAGGTTATTCCACATGTTGACTAATAATATTTTCTATGGTCGTAACTATCTCTAGTCAGAGAATGTTTGTCAATGATTATTACAACTCCCAAAATGCTTGCACAGAAAGAATTACAGCAGCAAAACAGATACGCAATTAATCTAAAAAGCTACATGTTAGAATTCTTGCTATTTAGGCAATTTAGTGGTCTTTACATTAGTTTACAAACACTTTCTAAATCTACCATTAAACGGAAACTTACAACTTGAACTGTCATCTACTAACTGCTGTTCTAAACTTGTTGGTCCTCAGCGGCGCGATCGCCATTCAAAAACTCTCGCATATACTGATTGACTAGATTTGGCTGTTCATGTTGAACCCAGTGACTACATTGAGGAATATAACGAAGCTGAAAATCTTTAACATAGGCTTGGGTATCGTAGGTTAATTCCTTGCCGAGAAACTTGTCATTTTCCCCCCCAGATCATTAGTGTGGGAACTTGCAGCACATCCCATTCTCTTTGATTCAAAAGTCCTGGAAAAATATTGCGGTAGTAGTTGATCATGGCAGTAAGCGCACCTGGTTTGGCAGCAGCGTTTTTGTATGCTTCCAAGTCTTCTGGGGTAAAGGCGGTTTTGTCGATCGCTAAATCAATAAAAGCAGAAGCGATCGCATGATAGTCATCGAACTGTACTATTAACTCTGGCAGCAAGGGTAATTGGAAAAAGAAGATATACTCATGAGTTATCGACCTCCAGTGACCTCTCCCGACGCTGATGCTGCGCATACAGCGCGGGCTTCCATACTTCACAATATGGACTTCCTGGTTATTTCCTATCTCTAGGTTTTTCACCCACTATCTAGATATAAAACAAATTGCTCCATATCCCCGACGCTCTGATTGCCCAGGCAGTTTCCGTTCCCGCCAGTCCAGCGGTACCAGTTTTGAAAGGATTCCTTTGTACGGCAAACATTTTACGCAACCACCGAGTTTCCAACCGAAACTATTTCTTGATTGCAACCCTCTATGTTTGATTGTCAAGGTTCTTGCTAGCTTTAGTTTTTTGTTTATCCGATCTTCGGTAACTAGCGACCCATTGATGCGCTCACATTTATTATATAATCCCCGAAGACCTTAATAGATAAAGATTCTGCATCAAAAATGTGCAGACAAAAAGCCCCAACCCTAGGCTCGCTCCCATCCCGACGTTTAATGCTTCGCATAAAACGCGGGGCTTCCCGCTCGCAAATGCTAAAACCAAATCTGGTTTAAAGTTAATAATTGCAGTTTGAATTAAATTAGAACTTAGCTTAACAGTTTCAGTTATATCAGATGCTAAAAATTTAGCTGCTAATTTACTATTGCGATCGCGCTCTAAACAAGGCAATTTAATGTAATCTAACCTGGCAGTAATTTTAAAATTATGAATTACTGGTGAACCAGACAAAACAAGAATAGATACTTCGGGGATGGTCGCTAGTAAATGCTGACAAATTGCCAACATCCAGCGAATATTTCCTAAACCAAAGGCGTCGTGAGAATACACTAGTAGTCTTATTGGTAATATTCCTTTTGTACTGCGGCTCATCTAAAAGTATTCAAGACTACCATAAAATATTTATTAAGCTTATGTGAACCAAGATTAAGTTTAAATGAGAAAATTCTTAACCAACAATGTACTAAATAAATATGACTTGTTTTGGGAAGCCAGAAGTCGGATTTTTGCTTGGTATTTGGGGTTAAGCACTATTTTAGTTGGGTTATCAATTCCCATTTTTACCCAATTAGCGATCATTCAAGTAGACAGGAGAGTAAGAGCAGATTTAAGAGAAGAAATCGAAGCTTTTGAAAAATTTTGTAATCAGGATAGAAAAAGAGACATCGCCATTATTTTTGATCGTTTTTTACAAAATAAAATTCCTGCTGATAAAACATTTCTCGTTGCCACCATCAATGGTCAATTTTATCGCTCTAGTCCTGTTAGTCTTCCCCAGGCAATTTCCCGTGACTCCGCTTTAGTTAAAAGACTAGCTCAAACCAAAGAGCCTATTAGAGGACAAAATCTAATTAAAGATTCTCAGGTAGGCGATATTCTCTATAAAACAGAACCAGTAGTAAGAGACGGACAATTGGTTGGAGTCCTAATTGTCGCTAATATCCCAGAGGGGGAAAGAAAAGAAATTATTGATGCAATTTTAACTGTTAAACAAGTGTTGCTAGTGGCGTTAATCATAGCTTTAATTGGGGCGTGGGGATTTTCAGGAAGAGTTTTAAAACCAATTCGGACTTTAATTAATACCGCTAAAACCATTAGTGAAACCGATCTCAGTCAAAGAATTCCTGTTCGAGGCAATGGGGAAATGGCGGAATTAGCTAAAACTTTTAATAATATGATGAATCGTTTAGAAGTAGCTTTTAAAAGCCAGCAGCAGTTACTTAATGATGCCAGTCACGAACTACGGACTCCCATCACCATCATTAGTGGTCATTTAGAACTCTTAGAATATAATGACCCTCAAGAAGTAGCAGCAACCATTTCTTTGGTTCTTGATGAATTAGACCGTATGGTAAGACTTGTAGAAGACTTATTGTTACTGGCTAGGGCAGAAAGAAGAGATTTTTTGATTTTAAAAGAAGTCGATTTAAGCAAATTTACAGTAGAAATGTATCGTAAAATGCAAGGCTTAGGAGAACGTCAATGGCAATTAGATTATCGGGGAGAAGGAAAAATTATGCTAGATTGCCAGCGCATAGTTCAAGCCATAATGAATCTGGCTCATAATGCAGTCAAATATACCAAAAGCACTGATATCATAGCCCTGGGATCTTCTATTAACCAGGGAGAAGTTCATTTTTGGATCAGAGATACAGGAATTGGGATTCCGATCCAAGACCAAGAACGCATTTTTGAAAGATTTGCCCATTCTAGTAATAACCAAAATACTACCAAGGGAACAGGTTTAGGTTTATCTATTGTATCAGCGATCGCAAAAAGCCATAATGGTCGCATCGAATTATCTAGTCAATTAGGCAAAGGTTCCACTTTTACAATTGTGTTGCCACAAAATCTGACACTCCCTTCCATTAACTTAGACTAAATACTTATAATTAGGATATGATTAGAGAGAGTTTGGGAAGTATCGAATCAAAAAATTGCCCAAATTAGAAACATTTCATGCTTCATGTTCAATGATTATGGGAAAGCAGAAAAGCCTCAGACTAATATCTAATTTATAAATTCGATGAATAAGATTCTTATTGCTGAAGATGAGTCTCGCATTGCTGCCTTTGTCGAAAAGGGTTTGAGGAGAAACGGTTTTCAAACAGCGATCGCCAAAAATGGCAAACAAGCTTTACTGATGATGCACAATTATAATTTCGATCTCCTGATCCTCGATCTTGGCCTTCCCATTATAGATGGTTGGACAGTACTAAAAAAATTAAGAGCTCAAGGAAATCAAATTCCCATCATCGTAGTTAGTGCTTATGAAAGTCCAGAGCAAACCGATGACATAACTAACTATATAACTAAACCTTTTCGCTTTCAAAATTTACTTGAACAAATCAAATTTTATCTTCAATAACCATAATTACTTGGTTGAATAAGTTTTAAGTGTTAGGGGTTAGGTTAAATTAGTGACAAAAACTACGATAACTGCCCTATTGATCAATATTTTACCAGTAATTAGTAGACTAACAATTATCATTAATTATATTATTAATCATGTCGTTAGAAAATTAAATATTCAACGATAAATGTTTAATAATCAATAAGAAATGTTCAATTAGATAAGTTTCAAGTATTAGAGCTTAGTTGAATTAGTTCTAAAACCTATGATAAATGCAATATTGATCAATGTTTTCCCAATAATTAGCAGACTAAAAATTATCATGAATTATATTATTAATCATGTCGTTAGAAAATTAAATATTCAACGATAAATGTTTAATGTTCAAACTTGCGCGTTCCTTACATGAGTAAGACTCATCAGGGTCGCTCCTCAATGATAAATGAATAGAATTTTAATTGCTGAAGATGAATCTCGTATTGTTTCTTTTCTCGAAAAAGGATTAAAAGCTAACGGATTTGTTACTACCGTAGCTAAGGATGCTGATGAAACACTTAATTTAGTTTTAAGTGCCCATTTCGATTTACTCCTTCTAGACTTAGGACTCCCCAAACAAGACGGTTTAGAAGTTCTTGAACAGCTAAGGGGTCAAGGTGCAACTTTACCGATTATTATTTTGACAGCCAGAGATGATATCAATAATAAAGTTGCCGGATTAGAAGGTGGTGCTGATGATTATGTAACTAAGCCATTTCGCTTTGAAGAATTACTTGCCAGAATTCGCTTGCGTCTACGGACATCTCAATTCCAACCCGAGAGTAATAAAGTGACCACTCAATTACAAGTCGGAAATCTAATTCTCGATTTACGTACCAGAAAAGTAATATTAAGTGGTAAAGAAATTGATTTACCAGCTAAAGAATTTAGTCTTCTAGAAACCTTTATGTCTCACCCCGAACAAGTTATGACGCGAGAACAACTCTTAGATCGAGTTTGGGGTTTTGATTACGATCCAGGTTCTAATATTGTTGATGTCTATATAGGTTATCTCAGAAAAAAACTTGGAAGTAAATTGATCAGAACTGTTAGAGGTGTTGGCTATTGTTTAAATCTTTGATCTTTAAAGACTACTGTAAGTATCTAAGCAAAATTTAATAATTTGTTGTCTTGCTTTGCCATAATAATGGCAATAGTGAACCTAAAATAATTCCACTTCCTGCACAAATAGCGAGCAATACTCCGACAGGCATTTGAATTGATTGCCAAACCAAAAATTTAATTGATACTAACTGAATATTCTGGATCGAAAAAATCGCGATCGCACTTACCCAAAAAGCTAACATCAAAGAACTAATAAAATTAGCAAAAATCTTCATGATTTAAAAACTTATTACTTATTACTTAATCTCTACTGCACCCCAATCGACCTTCCTCCAGAACCAAAGACAATCGGATCTTCTGTTTTATGAGGTTCCCATCCTACTTGAAAACCTTTTCCCCAAGCTTGTTCTCTAGCCGCACGAAAAGAAGCAAAACTATCAGGTCGAACGATAAAAGCGAGATAATCCTGTTTGGGATCTAATTCTGCTAATACTTGATTAAATTTAGAATCAGCAATTAAAATTTCTTCAGCATTTTCCCCAGGTTTATTGGGAATAGGATCGTAGCGCATCGTAAAGCTTTGCGCATCAACCATTGTTATGATGTAAAACTCTGTCTGAGTACGAAAATTAATAAGACGATTGGCTCGATTTTGCACACAGGCTCTATAAAATTGCATCCCTGATAAGTTAGCCTCAAAATCAGGTTTATTACAAGAAGGTAGATTTCCTACTACCAAATCCATAGCTTCTCCTACCTGTTGATCATTAAGGTAAGTAACTTTATTGTCACGAATTTCAAAAAAGCGAGCTGTTTTTTTGGTTTCAGAAGCTAAAGGAGTTTTCACAATAGAGTCAGCTCCCACCGAAATTAGAGAGACAAAGAGGCTAATAAACATTAATACCCCGACGGTATTAGTCAAAATATCAAGAAAGGAATCTAAATTTTGACCTGGTTTTGAATTATGGCGTCTTCTTCGATTTCTCATGGTTTTACTGCTGTTTCTTCTATTTTTAATTGCCAGTTGGCATCAATGGGTTCATAACCAATATCAATTTCTGCTCTTTCTACGAGGTTGCGCACCAGCTTAAAAGTATCAATACCATTAGATCTTACTGCAACGATTAGGTACTCACGATCGCGATTTTTTTGTATTTCAGCAATTAGTTTGGTGACTGCTGAATTGGGAGCATTTAAATTTTCTTGGGAAACAAATTCTTCTCCTGGATAAAGAATGACGCCATTAGATCTACATTCAATATAGCGGGGATTTTTGCTTTTATTAACCCCATTTTCTCCTTCTGTTTTGGCAACAATAGTTACTTCTTGTTGGTTTACCGCTTGAGTTGTCATGATAATAATCATGAGGATAAAGATACCAATAGTACAAGTTAAAATATCAAGAAAAGACTCTAAATCTTGAGATGGCTGTGAATTATGGCGTCTTCTTCTTTTTCTCATGGTTTTACTGCTGATTTTGGGATTTTAAGTTGCCAATTGACATCAATAGGGTTCACGATCAATATCAATAATTAATCTCTAATTAAAAATTAACTGACAATAAATAATTTAAACAACTTCTTGCTCATTTTTATTTGGGTAATCAGTTTGAGTTTTAGAATTAATATTTCCATTATTCTTGGCTAGTTTTAAAGTTATTTCTTGAGGAATATTTAGACCATCGGAAATAGAAGAATTTTGTTTTTTCATTTCTTCTAAAACCCCTAAAACTGCTTCCATTTGGGAAATAATTACTTGCTGATTTGCTTGTTGTTGTTGAGCAAAAAATTTCATTAGTTCTTGGCGATCTTTAATGATTTCTTGAGACAATCCTTCCGTTACAGAACTAGTATTGTTGGCGGCAGAGGAGTTATCTGAACCAACTGATGTCGGAAAACTTTGATAAATTGCATCTTCAACAGCTTGAGAAATCATATCTTCATTAAGACTGCGATTCTTTTCTCTCAGTCTAGGAAGTAATTTATCGTTAATAAAAATATCTATTCCTAGTAGCAAACTAGATTCATAACGCTCTATCAATACCAGAGGAATCATAACTAAAACACTGAGCAATAAAGCTAACAGAGTAGTGTCAAAAGCTACCGCTAAACCTCCTGTTACCGTACCAATCCCTTCTTTAATCTGTTCAACATCTCCCGCGTCTTGCAAAAAACCCGAAAAACCGCTAACCGCTTTACTAATACCCACTACCGTACCGATAAAACCTAACAAAGGAATTGCCCAAACTAAAATTCTGGGGACAGAATAAGATGATTCTGAGGCACTGAGATAAAAAGATGAGTCGTCAAGAGCAAATTCTGTGGCTTTAGCGCGATCTCCAGATTTAATATAAGCATCCAGTACCCGACTACAACGGGTTGCGATCAAGCTCCCATCTTCTGCTAATCTCTCTTGAAGATTGATCACTTCTGGTGCACCAGGATTTTCTAAAGGAATATGCTCTGCAATCCAAAGTTTTCCTAAGGAACGATACTCAGGTTTTAATTTCAGAAATTTTAAGACTATCGTGGCAATCACCATTCCTGCTAAAATCATCACCAGGAATTGAGTAAAGCCTCGTTCGTATAACAGAGTGCCAATGGTAGATTCTTTAAAGGGAATCAAAACTCCATAAACCACTGCTACCATAATAACAGCGATCGCAGAAACTAGTGAAAAACTCACTTCTAGTTCTTGGCGTTTAGAACCGCGATGGCGCGACTGACCTTGAAATTTATGATATTTTTGGGTAAGTTTTTTCATTTTATTTTATTTAATGTAATTAACAGTT
Source organism: Xenococcus sp. MO_188.B8 (assembly GCA_030065615.1). Classification (GTDB taxonomy): domain Bacteria; phylum Cyanobacteriota; class Cyanobacteriia; order Cyanobacteriales; family Xenococcaceae; genus Xenococcus. Next base: position 13,313 of record JASJDR010000007.1, read on the forward strand.
TTTTATTCTGATTTTTACTTAATCACCTCAGTTTTTCTAGTAATTACTCTCTAATTCAAAACTGTTAACTAGTAAGTAGGTGGTGATTTATGTCCACTACTAGCTTAATGCTAATAGCTAATAAGCTAATAACTACTTATTAAAGTACAAACAAGGATATACTATTAATTATTTATAAGTTGTTGTTTAACGTTTTCAATTAATGTTTACGCAAAGTATAGTACGAAGATTTTGTTATGTAAATTTATCTATAGAATCTTCAAGCAAATATTATAGTGACTCAAAACTCGATAAAGTTTAGATGAAGATATCAATATTAATAAGTAAAATCACTACCTAGCAAAGTAAACCTCATCTAGATTGAAACCTAGGTGAGCTTGAGGGAAAACTATCGACAAGCACTTGTTTAAACTACTTATGTACTTCTGTTGCCCGCCCACGCCAAATACCGACTAAAATGCCTTGTAGCTCTAGAGAATTAACATCTACTTCAATCGCCTTGTATTTAGCATTAGCCGGCTGAAGAGTTACTTTATTTTCCGATCTATAAAAGCGTTTGAGAATTGTACCTTGTCCTGGAACTTTTGCCGCTACAATATCACTACTTCGAACTTCGTCTACTGAAGAAACTTCTCGCATGACTACTAAATCTCCCTCAATGATCGAGTCGTCGATCATGCTATCTCCTGCTACCCTTAGCACATAGTAATTTGATTTTGCCATGAGCTCACTTAAATCTAATCTTTCTTTTACGTCAATAAATGGTTCGACTGACCCTCCATCAGCGATCGCGCCTAAAATAGGGAACCCTTTTTTTGGTTGATGTAAAATTCTCATAGTGCGAGCTTTCCCATCTGTCCAGTCAATATACCCCTTGTTACGTAAGCGCTCAAGCCGACTTTGTATCGGTGCGGGAGAACGTAGATTCATTGCTACCATCATTTGTCGAATAGAAGGAGCATGTTGAGTATCCTGAATATATTCAACTAACCAATCGTATAATTCTTTCTGGGCTGGGGTTAAACTTTCCATAACTTTAATTCTCTAGGAGGAGGGATCTCAGAACATAAGTACTACTAAATATTAGATGTTATTAACCTCCATTAGTCAAGAGCTTTATTTAGTGAACAGGAAACAGAAAACAGGCAATAGGCAAGAGGCAACAGCAGCAATGATTAACAGAGAAGAGAATGCTAGGGACTATGTGTTAGAAACAGCAAAATTACTTGATTTAACGATCAATCCCAAATATTTACCAAAAGTAGTAGAAAATTGGCTGGCAATTACCAAAATTGCCTCTTTAGTCACAGAATTTGAGTTATCAGAGGAGCAGAATGAAGAGGAAGAATTTTTCTGATTACTCGTTCTTTATTTTTAAATAATAACGGTATTTTTAATCATCAATAATATTCATCAAGGAGGAAATGGGTGAAGCTAAATTACCGTTTTTAATATTCTCTTCTTGCAGGACACAGTATCTCTGATCTCAATTACTATAGTATCCAACTATTAATATAATTTTGAAACACTTACAATAATCAAATGGACTTGATAACAACCAATGTCATGGAAATCAAAAATATTAAGGAAGAAGCACGACGATTAATAGACAACTTGCCTGAAGATTCTACTTGGGATGATTTAATGTATGAGATATATGTCAGACAGGCTGTTGAGTCAGGGTTAAGTGATAGTGAAGCGGGGAGAGTTTTTTCTGTAGAAGAAGTTAGAGCTAAGTTTGGATTGCAAAAGTGAAAGTTTTTTGGACGGAAACAGCCGTTAATCATTTATCCTCGATTTATAATTACATTTCTCAGAATTCTCCCCAGTACGCACAACGAATTGTGGAAAGATTGACTCATCGCTCTGAACAAATTGCCAAATTTCCTCTATTAGGTCGTATTGTTCCAGAATTTGAAACCAAGCAAATTCGCGAAGTTATTGAAGGTTCTTATCGTCTTATTTATTACATTAAACCTGCATAAATTGATATTATTGCTGTGCTTCATGGTTCTCAGCAAATTAAAGATATAGAAGAAGAATAAAAGACTTACAGAGCAACAAAGTGTAGCAAATTTATATTGCGATCGCATTCTAGAAACACAGTCGAAATACATCGCGGAGTAGTATGGTATTCCAACTCTAGATTAAGACAATTTTCTATAGCGCAATAGTTAATTCTCGAAAAAAGCGATCGTCACAAAGAAATATGCTTGAAATACATTGCAGAGTAGTATGGTATCCCAACTTCAGATTAAGACAATTAGCTATAGCAACCTAGTTATTCGGTCAAAAAGCGATCGCATTCTAGAAACACAGTCGAAATACATCGCGGAGTAGTATAGTATTCCAACTCCAGATTAAGACAATTTTCTATAGCGCTATAGTTATTTCTTGAGAAAATGCGATCGCGTTTTAGAAATATACTTGAAATACATTGTGCAGTAGTACGGTATTTCAACTCAAGGTTAAGACAATTTACTATGCTGTTCCCAGTTCACCCCCACAAGCATCACAAAATTCACTATCAGCTGGATTTTCATCAAAGCCACAGGTCGGACAAGTAATCTTTGAATTAGGGATAGGTGATTGAACTGGTGCAGATGCCATAGCAGTTGTTCCCAGTTCACTACCACAAGCCTCGCAAAATTCACTATCAGCTGGATTTTCATCAAAGCCACAGGTTGGACACAATCCCTTACATGACAAGCTTTTAATTAGCTCATTTACGGACTGAAAACGTTCATCCATCGTCATTTTCATTCCGGTTAATATTGTGCGCTCCATTTCTACGCTAATTGAAGGAACTATTTGCCTGGGGGATACTAGAGGATCGTTATGGAGTCTATCTGGAGCAGAAATAGGTAATTGACCTGTTAATAACTCGTACATAGAGGCACATAAAGCATAAATATCTAGAGTGGGTCCTTTTCTCCCTGTGCGGCCATATTGTTCTATGGGAGCATAACCAGGAGTCAAAATTTGAGTCATTCTTTGGGTTTTGTTAGGAGTAAATTTCCTCGCATTACCAAAATCGATTAATACAGCTCTATCTTTTGGAGTGATAATAATGTTGTCTGGTTTGATATCTCGATGTAATAAATTATTGCTATGGATGACTTTTAAAGCTTGGGCGATTTCCAAGAAATATTTTTTGACACGGGATTCTGGTAAAGGACCTTCTTCCCTCAACAAATCATAGAGAGACTTGCCAGGCAAGAATTCCATAACTATGTAAACAGTATTATTTGCTTGAAACCACTCGTAAACTTTGACGATAGAGGGATGTGAACATTGGTAAGTATATTTTGCCTCCTGAAAAACCCGCTTGACTTGCTCGTTTCTACTTCGAGTAGAAATAGAGGATGGCCACAGAATTTGTGTACCTTGTCTAGTAGCTTTTTCGGGCCAGTGCTCATAAATAGCTACTGGAGAAGCATATTCTAGTTCAGTTCCTCTGTAGGTAATACCGAATCCTCCTTCACCTATAGTCTTATCAATTCTATATTGAGTTTTTTGACTTGTCAGCACAGTACCTACAGGTAGGTGATAAGATTTAATCTGCTCGATAATTAGGGGAGAGCCACAAGCAAGACAGTTGAGGTTATCTTTAGGATTCTGTGTTAGGCACTTAGGACATTGAATAGAGTTTAGAGTCAGATTATCATGTGGTATTTTGTCGAGCTTCTTTGTATCTAGTTCCTCCAGTGATGAATGCTGATTTTTTATTCGTTGTTGGATTGCTTCTACATCCTTATCCCTCAAACCCAGATATTTTTGCAAGCGTTTGATTGCTTTTCTGTCCCTATTTCTCAAAGGATTGTACTGCTCATATGCCTGATTCAACACCTTTTCATATTCGGTTAGCTTTTCGTGATGTTGACGATAAGGGGCTAAAACCTCATCTTCAATTTGTTTAGCTTGTTTGCTGTCTAAAACCAACTTCGAACATAAGATATTAAGGCTACGACGATTAATAAATCCGATTTCCCCCTCGTCTTCCCGGGCAATTTCTTCTACTGCCTTGAGATACTTAAGTGCTGGGTCATCTTGAGGGGAACGGGCTAGATGAATCCGATAACCTTCCTGGACAGGATAAAACTGGGGATTCATAGCAGGATAGGCTTCTTGAACCTTGTCACGGGCATATCGATGCAACTCATCAGCACTAATGCGACCATCACTATCTAAATCTGCTGCCCCAGTTTTAATTCCTTCTACTAAATACTGAGTGTAAATAGATAGTCCTCCTTGCTGTTCAAAGGAAGATTGCACCGAGGTAGAAGAAGTGAAAATTGCTCGTCCTTTACCGCCTAATTCTGCCTCAATATCTACCGTTCCTTCGTCTTTGGCAGTTAATCCTTTTGCTATCGCTCCACTGTAACAACAGTCAAGAATAATCACTTCATAATCTGAATTGCTATCTGTCATTTGCTTTTGTAGATAGCTAGCTGCAACTGCTGTGGGTTGTACTACCAAGCCTTTTGCACTCTTGCATGTTTCAGGGGTAGCTAAATATAAATTACGATTTTGGTCTTTGACCCCATGACCAGAAAAGTAAAACAGCACTAAATCCTCTGGGCTACGTTCAGCAAATAAATCATAAATAGCTATTCTCAATTTCTGAGTATTGGGGTTAAGCAAAACCTTAACATCATTAAATCCACCTATTTCGGGATGTTGCAAAACTTCCTTCATCGCTTGGGCATCTTGGACAGTACTAGATAAGATCGGCAATCCTAGCTTATATTCACTAATTCCTATCAGTAGTGCGACCTTAACCACTGCTTCTCCTAGCCATTAATAAATTTTTCTATCTGGGGCAAGATTTTATCGATATCTTCTGGGCGATTGAGTTTAATATGCAGCTTTCTACAATTACCTTCAGCTTTAATTTCTACGCTGCGCCCAAACAGGTTATTACCCAAGAAACTTACCAAGGGTTTGAAATGTTCTAGAGTTACTAGTGCCTTGAGTTGTCCCAGTAAAAAACCACCCATACCTTTGGAGTTGATTGTTGCTTCTGTGATAGGAATTAACTCAGCTTCTTTAACTCCCTCAAATTCTTTGAGTTCCAACTGTAAACTTTGGACAGTCTCTTGTAGATCCTCATCTTTGAGTTGAGGATCTACAAGAGAAATAATTATCTGAATGTTATTTTCTTCCATAAAACCTTCATTAAGAGTTTGTGGGGTAATTTTATTAGTAGTCACTGGGTCGAGATATGTTTCATACTTCAATCTCTAATGTTGCTAACCTTTCCTCTTACTTCACCACTTTTAATTCTATATTAAATGATCTACACTATTAAAAAGAATTCAACAAAAAATTTCTAAAAGTACTGATCTACAACCCAGAAACAGAATCAATAAACTGTTGCAAAACTTCCAAAGCAGGTAAAGGAATTTCATGCCCCATATTAAACTCATAATATTGAACATCAACACCCATAGCAGTTAATTTCTCCTTAGCTTGTCTTCCTGCTTGAATCGGTACTACAAGATCTTGTTTTCCGTGAATGATCAAAGCTGGAGATAGTTTACTAGGATAAGAACGGTTAATATTGTTTGTATTAATAATCAAACTTCTTGCTACAGTGTCGGTTATGGAATTAGCTTTTGGTTCGTAATGCAAATAGCCACTCATACTACACAAGCTCAGCATAGGAACAGTTAAGCCCACATCCAAAGTCATCGCTCCACCCTGAGAAAAGCCCGCCATAATAGTACGTTCCAAAGGTACTCCTGTAGTAGTTTCTAGAGAAGATAACCAGTTGATTAACAATTCTCGACTTTTAGTTAATTGCTGACAATTGGGCATATTTTCCAAATCGTACCAAGCTCTTCCTCCCGGTACTTGGGTATGAGAAAATGGTGCGTTAGGAAACAAATAACCAAAGCCAGGGAGGTTTAATATTTGAGCCAGGGGAGCTAAATCTTGATAGTTAGCACCCCAACCATGAAGCATTACTAACAGATATGATGGTTTTTCCCCATTACTGGGCATTACAGAAATAGCATCGAGAGTTTGTTGGTCAGTCATAGATATTTTGGTTAATATTTTGTTACATTAGTTAATGGACGCCTTAATATTTGATTTATTTTTTAATAATGAAATTGTTATTTCTAACTTTTATTAGGGTAATTTACAAGCTTTCCCTGGTTTAACTTTCTAACCTACACAATTTATTTCTTAATTTAGCTCTAACCCCAATTTTAATGTCTTTCCATCTTTCTGCGTGGTCGATCAAAAAACCTGTTCCAACGATTGTTACCTTCTTAATTCTGGGAATTGTGGGTATTGTGTCTTTTCTCGGTTTGGGAATTGATGACACTCCGAATATCGATGTTCCCGTAGTTAGTATCAACGTCACTCAAAGAGGTGCTAGCCCTACAGAACTAGAGAATCAAGTAACCAAAAAAATTGAGGATGCAGTAGCGAATCTAGATAATATCGATGAACTGATTTCTACTGTTACCGAAGGTAATTCTAGTACCATAATTAACTTTGAGCTGGGGACAGATAGCGATCAAGCAGTTAATGAAGTAAGAAACGAGATTGCCCAAATTCGTCCCGAATTACCTCAAGATATTAATGAACCGATAGTTAAGAAATTAGCCTTTTCTGGTTCACCAGTTATTGCCTATGCGGTAAAGTCTGATGTGAGATCCGTCGCAAACTTGAGTAATTATGTGGATAAAACCTTGATTCCGCTCTTGCTTAATGTTGAAGGAGTGGGACAAATAGATCGTTGGGGAGGAGTAGATCGCGAAGTCAGAGTAGATTTAGATCCTGATCGTTTACTGGCCTATGATATTTCCGCTACAGAAGTAAATCAGCAAATTCGCGATTTTAATATTAATCTTCCTGGAGGAAAAATCCAAATTGGAGGCAGTGAACAAAATATTCGTACTCTAGGAAGTGCCAAAACAATTCAGGAGTTACGACAATATCCGATTCGTCTCAGAAATGGAGATACGGTAACTCTCAATAATTTGGGTACGGTGGAAGATGCTTTTGCCGAACCAACTCAAGCAGCTTATCTTAATGGCGAACCAGTGGTTGCCTTTGCGGTTAAACGCAGTACTGGTAGTACTTTGGTTTCGGTTGAAGAGGGAATTCGTCAAAGAGCGGCAGAATTAGAACCTACTTTACCAGAAGATATTAGATTACAGTTAATTTTTACCCGTGCCGATAGGATTCGTAGTTCCTATAATGGCACAATCATGACTTTGATCTTTGGTTGTGTGCTGACAGTCATTACTGTGGGGATCTTTTTACGTGACTGGCGCAGTACTTTGATTACAGGAACAGCGTTACCTTTATCAATTATTCCAACTTTTTGGGTGATGCAATGGCTGGACTATACTCTCAACGGCATGACTCTGCTGGCTTTAGCTCTAGCGATTGGTAATTTGGTAGATGATGCCATTTGTATGTTAGAGAATATCGATCGCCATTTACAAATGGGCAAGACTCCGCTCAAAGCAGCTTTAGATGGTTCGAGAGAAATTGGTTTAGCTGTGGTGGCAACTACTTCTACTATTGTGGCGGTATTTATTCCTGTGGCATTTATGGGCGGGGTACCAGGACAGTTTTTTCAACCTTTTGGGGTAACAGTTGCGGTTTCCACGATGTTTTCTACTTTGGTCGCTTGTACCGTAACCCCAATGCTGAGCGCCTATCTGTTGCGCTCTAAACCTATTCCTACTGCTTCAGATTTAAATAGTCAGAATTCCCAACGTCGTCCCTATGCTTCTCTGCTGAGATGGTCACTACGTCATCGGATTACCACTCTTTTATTTGCCGTTGCCTTCTTTATCGGTAGTTTACAACTGGTTCCTTTTATACCCAAAGGTTTATTTAGTGATGGGGATCGTGGTCTAAGTACAGTAGTTGTGGAGCTTCCCCCAGGTTCACGACTTCAGGATACGGAAGAAGTGACCCAGCAATTAGAAAATATTTTTCTTAATGATTCGGCGGTTAGTAGCGTCCTCAACCATTCAGGAAATGATGATAAAATAAACTCTGCTCAAATATACGTTAACTTAGTACCTAAAAATGAACGGGAGCTGGATCAAAAACAATGGCAACAAAAGATGCGCGATCAATTGGCTAAAATACCAGGGGCGAGAATTAGTTTTCGCAGTCAAGGTGCTGGTGGTGGTACCAAAGATCTATCGCTGATTCTGCGTAGTGATAATCCAGAAATTCTCTCGGCTACGGCTAAAGAAGTGGAAACCCAGATGGGAACAATCCCAGGTTTAGTGGCAATCAGTTCTAGTATCAGTTTAGTGCGACCCGAAATTATTATCGAACCAAATCCCCAACGGGCTTCTGACCTGGGTGTTTCGGTACAGGCAATTGCCCGTACAGCTTCTTTGACTACTATTGGTGATAATGACTTTAATTTAGCAAAATTCAATTTAAGCGATCGCCAAATTCCGATTCGGGTTCAGATAGATCCGGCTAAACGTCAAGATATTAGTAATCTGAAAAACTTGCGCGTTCCTAGCGATCGCGGTACACTAGTTCCCCTAGATGCAGTAGCGACAATCCGTCTCGGTAGTGGTCCTAATGAAATTCAAAGATTTGATCGCAGTCGTCGGGTTACGGTAGAAGCAAATTTACAGGGTATTTCTCTGGGTGATGCGGTAGCGAAAGTTCGTCAGTTACCTGCTATGAACCCCCTACCGCCTGAAGTCCGGGAAGAACCAGCAGGAGATGCCAAGATTATGCGAGATATTTTTAGTCGTTTCCTGGGAGCCTTATCCTTAGCAATTCTTTGTATCTATGCAATTTTAGTCTTGCTCTACAATAATTTCCTCTATCCGATGGCTATTTTGGTTGCCTTGCCCTTATCCGTTGGTGGGGCATTAATGGGCTTATTGGTAATGCAAAAAGAATTAGGATTATTTGCCCTGATCGGTGTTGTTCTGTTGATGGGATTAGTTACGAAAAACGCGATTCTATTGGTTGATTTTGCCCTAGCGGGTATTCAACGAGGCAAACCCCAATTTAAGGCTGTTGTCGAAGCAGGAGTTTCTCGTTTACGTCCAATTCTCATGACTTCTATTTCCACGATTGCCGGAATGATGCCCATTGCCCTAGAGTTAGGTGCCGATGGAGAGGTCCGTAGTCCTATGGCGATCGCTGTTATTGGTGGGTTTACCACTTCTACTCTCTTAACTCTGGTGGTGGTTCCTGTCTTATTTACCTATGTTGATGGCTTTTATCACTGGTTAGGAAACTTGTTCAAGAAAATGTTAAAAGGTAATGAGTAAATTAGATCTTTACTATATTTTAAGTTTAATATCATAATAAGTCTTTATTAGACCTCTTACCTAATTAATCGAGAGTATTTCTATAAACCTCTAATCACAACGTATATAGCGATTTAAAAGATAATAATTAATGGTTGATCGGTAATAAATCACATATTAGTTCACTGATGTAGTACAATATTTTTTTATAGCTTAATCATAGCTTAATCATACCTTAATTATAGCTTAATCATAAATATTCAATGTTTAATCAAACACTTAAAAAAAAAACAGATTAGAAGAGGTTAGCTTATCGACATGGCATATATCTCCACTTAAGATAACGAGCTTTTTTATATTGGCAATCATCTTCCTAATTGCAGGTCATTTTGGTGAGAAGCTAACAATTAATTGGCTCAATACAGTATCCGAAATTCAATTTTCACCTCGTTTTTTTGTTTTCGATCTAGAGGGTAATATAACTACTTTATACTCAACTATAGGCTTGGGTTTTTGTAGTTTATTACTAGCTATAATCGCTAGTACCGAGAAATACATGAATTCTCGATACAACAAATTTTGGCGAGCATTATCATTCATTTTTCTCTATTTAGCCATAGATGAAGCTTGCAGTATTCATGAAGAACTAATTCCTATTCTTAGAACTGCTTTTAATACTAGAGGGTTGTTATTTTTTCCTTGGGTAATCCCTGCTGCAATTTTATTGGTAGTGTTTTTAATAGTATTTCGTGGTTTTATTGCTAATTTGCCACCAAGAATTCGCAATTTGTTTCTTGTCGCTGGCGCAGTCTATGTTGGTGGAGCAATTGGCATGGAATTAATTGGGGGATATATTGCCGATTTTCGAGGTTTTGACAATAAAGCTTATTGGCTCGCTTCATTGATTGAAGAATTGTTAGAGATGTTTGGGATTGTAGTGTTTATTTATGGATTGTTATCTTATATGAAATCTAAGTTTACAAAATTGAACTTCTCAGTATCTTTTCGACAGTCAAAATAAGTATTTGTATAAGTAAAAGATTATTTTCTGAACAACTCACAGCTTGTAACTAATTATCCGAAAGGCTCGGTTTTTGGCCAGCTACCATATCTCCACTGCACACCACCATATCTGGTTGCCAAAAGGGCAATAATGAGATCGCTTTATCTACTTCGGGATTATAATCTGTTGAGCCATATGCTCCATTTAAGTCACTAATCACTACCAAGCGCACATCACCCCTTGGTGGGTTGTACAGTCCATCTGCTCCTACATTGGCAATGATCGCCTCCTCGGTTGGTGGGGGTAGAGGAGTAGTTGCTTCAAGAGTCGCAGGAGTAGTAGCCTGGAAAAATTCAACTTGAGGGGGCATGATGACCTGAGAAGAAACCTGCGACTGCGACTGCGACTGCGAAGGCTGGCAGCCATGAATTACAGTAACCAGAAAAAAGCCTAACCGGATATTCAGACAAATTCGTAGTGGTGATCGCTGTTATTGGAGGGTTTACTACTTCTAATCTCTTAACTCTGGTGGTGGTTCCTGTCTTATTTACCTATGTTGATGGCTTTTATCACTGGTTAGGAAAGTTGTTTAGGAAAATGCTGGAAGGTAATGAGTAACTACTGAGTTAGAAAATGCTTGGTTGCTCCTGAACAATCCTGAGTTAGAAATCTCCGCTCTACAGATAACTCTTATTTATTTGAGCAGAAGACCATCGATCAAGTCATACCGCTAGCTAAAAACCAAGGGATTGCGTAAGCTGCTTAATATTTTAATATTATAATAAAATCTTATTCAAGAATATATCTGACTAAATGAATGTAGTTCGAATTGATATCATTCAAACATGTTAAACCAAATTCTTGTTCCCTAAACGATTTTCCTAACTAACATAGGATTGCTGTAAGCCTAATATCTAACTATAGAATCCCCAAAAGGCAACAATTTAAATATTTCTAAAAATGGTCAAACTCAAGGTAAACTCTATTTGATACATAGATATTTGTTCAAATTTTATATCCTAAAATAAGATTTTATTAGTTATGAACACTAAACAAGCTGGAGCTAAAGCAGGCTTTCCTTGCACGGGAAATAAAGGCGCAAAAGCTTCGTCTGTATAAATTGTGCCCAACTCGTCGCGCATCCGAATGTAGATATTTCCAAACAGCAACAGCGACACGGAAAGTATCGGGGGGAATCTGGGTTGGGGATTGGGGATGAAGTGACATACCGCAACAGTTATCTCTAGTAATAATAGGATGATGGGGCCGGCGCGTTGCCCAACGGGCTGAACCGAAAGGCTCATCTTCCCTCAAACCGACAGATTTTTTCCCTTGAGAATTGACCAGGCAATTGACTTGAAGGTGAATTAGACCCAGCTTGGTGAATCTCTTTTGACTTGTCAGACAAGGAAGTCGAAGCGCTCGCTTCTGTTTGACCCCACTTTTAGTTTACTTGGATGTCAGAATTCGCTCTCCTTCCCAGTTTGTATTGCATTTGTCAATAAATAGATTGCTTTCGCCAACAAAGTCAGAGAAATCGCGAACTAACTCCCTTTTTGTCCCGCCTTAAGTTGGTAGCCGTGAATCTTATACGATTGGTGCACAGGCTAATTACTTAACTCTCAATGTTGGATAGCTAACGAAATAATTACATATTTTTGTGTAAAATAACAGACTTCAGGTAAATCATTACCTATGAAGCCAGAAGTATCTTAAATTGACTTATGAAATATCAACAATTCGGCAATACAGAGTTAAAGGTATCGGCTTTGGGATTGGGTGCTGCACTCATAAATTCTCGTTATACTGGTCCTGAGGAATCAAAATTAACCTTAAACAAAGCTTTTGAGCTGGGAATTAATTTCTACGATACTGCTCCCAGCTACGGTCAAGGCAGCAGCGAAGAAATTATTGGTAAAATTTTTCAAAAAAAAAGAGAGCAAGTGATTATCACCACCAAATTTGGTGATTCTCCAACAGCTGCCCTGAAAGCAGCATCTAAGTTTAAGCCTTTATTCAGAAAACTTATGTGGCAAGTTCCGGGCATTAAAAGTAGAGTTCGAGAATTTGTCAATTCCCAAACTAAAAAAGATTTTGAGCCCAGCTCTATGATTAAGTCGGTTGAAGATAGTTTACGGCGTCTGCGCAGTAATTACATCGATCTTTTATTACTGCACTCTCCTTCTAGAGAAATAATTGTAAGAGGCGATGTCTTTGAACAGCTCCAATGTCTTCAACAGCAAGGAAAAATACGTTACTACGGCGTTTCAACTGATGTAGATAATGCTTTGCTCCTCCTGAAAAATCCTGATTTACAAATATCTGCTTTACAGATAACTCTTAATTTATTAGAGCAGGAGGCAATTGATGAAGTCATACCACTAGCCAAAAAAAGAGGAATTGCAATTGTGGCTCGCGAGCCTTTTGCTCATGGCAAACTAATTTCCAAGAATAGCTATTTGGATACCGAAGGTTTAAGGTATGTCACTCCTTGTAAAGCAGATGAGCGCTTTGATTTTTTGACTCAAGATGGTGCTCACACCATAACCCAGGCAGCACTACAATTTGTTTTGCAAACAGAAGGAGTGTCTGTGGTCTTGGCAGGTATGTCCAAGGTAAAACATGTGCAGGAAAATGTCGAGGCATTTACGGCCTCAGCACTAACAGTTCCGGAAATTTAAAAGATTCGTTCGACATAGCAAAACACCGCAATGATAAACTCTTCCGTATTGAACAGTTTACCCATCCTTGATGATTGAGATTATTTTCTACTTTCTCATTCTTCTTGATGGGTTGTTCTCTTTCTTTTTTCTTAAAAGTTGAACACGGCGTTATCATTTAATCTACTATTATAATAGCAATTTTCATGTTGATTTTTATAGCTTAAGTAACATGTTTATCGATCTCTCACTCAATGACAAAGAGCTTCAACAATTCCAAGAACTAGGTTTTGTTGGACCTTTTAATTTTCTTGAGCCGCAGGATGTTGACTCTTTAACTGCATCTAAATCTTTCATAAAGAGATCTCTTTGGGAAAAGATAGTGCTAAAGATAGCTAGGATAACTGAGATTCAGGATCGTAAATTACCTAGCTTTTTTTGGGGTAAAGCTAGATGGAACAAAGGCTTACATGTAGCTTTACCGGAATTCTACAAGCTATCTACCAATCCAGTCATTTTAGATAAAGTTTCCTCAATTCTTGGAGATAATATTCTGCAATGGTCTGCTCACATTTTAAACAAAAAACCCAGTAATGATTATTGCTGGCATCGTGATGTTGAGCTACTAGAAATAAAAGGAGTAACCGTTTGGCTTGCGCTTACAAATGTAACAAAACAGAGCTCCATTGCAATTATTACTGGTTCTCATGAATTTTTAAGTTATCCACAAGAATTAAGAAGTAATTCTGGATTAAATATTACTGATGACTATGCTGTTCTAGAGGAAGCTCAAAAACTAAATTCTAAATGTGAACTAATTTCGGTAGATATAAAACCAGGCGAGTTTTTCATTTTTGCTGGAAGTTTATGGCATTCGGCAAAAAACTCTTCATCAGTAGAACGAACTGCCATAATTTTCCAGTATTCTCCACCTAGTGAAAAAATTCAGATTCCAATTACCAATGATCCTCCCATACTCTGGAAATCTTCATCTCCACCTTGCTTGTTGCTGAAAGGAAAAAATGAGTATGATCATAACCTAATTGTCCTACCACCAAAGTAAAGAGGAGCATATGATCTTTTTAGTTGTTCTTTTGCAGAGATAGAGCTTCGTATTTATACTAAAAAGATAGGTTTTACAGACTAGATGAGCTTCAGGCTCAATATAACTAGGATAGACTGGATAACCATCGGTCACATACCAAAAACTCTGCCAGCACTTAATAATCTGCCAAATCGGTTCAAAAGTCTGATGAGAGCGCGCCGCGAAGCGGATCTCTTCGAGATCGCTCTGAATCCTAGACCATTAAGATACATTTTTAAGCAAATTTGCTTGACTTCTGGTGGATATTTCCGAGAAATAGGATTTTCTACAAATTGATAACCGCAATCTTTGCATTTATAAGATTGTTTCCCGCGACGGAAACCATTTTTCTTCTTATGAGAAGATTGACATTTGGGACATTGCATTGGCTTACAAGAGAATTTTACCCCCTAATTTTAAAATCTCTAGCATTACGCATTCACCAGCGCCGGATATTCAGACAAATTCTTATTGGAGATCGCCAAAATCTCATGATTAAAAATCGTTCCACAGAACAGGACGACTGCTATTGTACAAATAAAATCGAGAAAATTAACGAAGTTTTAGGGATTGTTTGAGTTTATTTTAAAAGTAAGACCAGAGCAAAAATTTAATGATACTTATCCCTCAATAAATATTAATTATGAACAAACTCGCTGCTGCTCCAAGACTAGATCACTGTAGTAAAGCTCATCTGATGGCATATTTTCACAGTTCCTGGGAATTAGAGGACACTCTTTTACGCAGCATAATTAACTCAGAAACATTCTATGTGAACCCAGACCCTTTAAGAAATTGTCTAATTTTTTATCTCGGTCATTCTGCAGTATTCTACATAAACAAATTAATTAATGTTGGTTTATTGCAACAAAGAATTAACCCCTATTACGAAACTCTGTTTGAAATTGGAGTCGATCCCGAAACTCCCGCAGAGCTGGAAGAGGCGGTTAAAAGAATTAATTGGCCAGATGTGGACAAGGTGTGGCAATATCGAGATCAGGCACAAGCAGAAATTACGAAAGTTATTAATCGAGTTAAGATCTCCTTTCCCATTAACCAGGATCATCCTCTTTGGGCTTTATTAATGGCGATCGAACATAGCTTAATTCATTTTGAAACCTCTTCAATGTTAATCCGTCAGTTGCCCTCAGATAAACTACAATCTCCTTCAGGATGGGATTATGCTACCAGTAATGGGAATCCACCAAGAAATGAATTTAGAGAGATAGCAGCAGGAATGGTCAACCTTGGGAAATCAACCAACTCTGCTACCTATGGTTGGGATAGTGATTATGGGAATCTTGCTGTTCAAGTCAAACCCTTCTTCGCTAGCAAGTATTTAGTTAGCAATCAAGAATTTTTAGAGTTTGTCCAAGATGATGGCTACCGTAATCCTGAATTTTGGGAACCATCATCTTGGCACTGGAAACAAGAAAATAATGTCCAACATCCTAAATTTTGGATACCTACTGATAATGGCTATAGGTATCGGACTGTATTTGAGGAAATTGATTTACCCTTAGATTTCCCCGTAGAAGTTAATCACTATGAAGCTATGGCATATTGTCGTTGGCGTGGTGAAGGAACTCGTCTACTAACAGAAGCAGAATGGAGATTGGTGACGGGAACCTCAGAAACTAAACCACAAGACCATACTGACGATCCTTTTGACACGAAAAACTATAATCTCAATTTGAAATATAGTTCACCTTCTCCCGTAGGCATAGCAGATCAAAGTAATAATAATTTTGGACTTTGTGATTTGCGGGGCAATGTTTGGCAATGGTTGGGAGATAATTTTAATTGTTTACCGGGCTTTAAACCCCACTATCTCTATGCAGATTATTCAGAACCATTTTTTGATAATAAACATTATCTAATAGTGGGTGGTTCTTGGTCAAGCATGGGTGCTTATGCTTCAGCTTTTTGTCGTAACTGGTTTCGTCCCTATTTTTATCAACATGTCGGTTTTAGAATAGCGCGAGATAACAAGTAATAAGTAATAGGGTAGGGACTTAGCATGCTACTTCCGTACATAAGTAATGCGTAAAAAGTTAATAATTTGAAACAATAAATCAAAATGATTTCTGAATTGTCAATCAATATAAAACCCCAAAAATCTAATAATTTTAAACAACGCTTGGAAATGAATTATTTAAATAATTCCAATCTAGCTACTAATTATGATGATGGTCAAGAGGTTATTCAAGGATTAACTAAAAAACCAAAAATCTTGCCTGCTCGTTATTTTTACGGGAAGAAAGGCTCTCAAATATTCGAGCAAATTTGTGAATTACCTGAATATTATCCTACTCGCACTAAAGCTAGTATCTTAGAACAATATGCTACAGGAATCTCTCACAAAACAGGATATTGTGATTTATTAGTGACTGAAATTGGGAGAGAGGTATGAAAAAAATTCTTAATTTATGTTTTGAGATAGAATTTTATCTAAAAGTTGCATTTTTTTGTACTTTGTTTCAACAGTTATTCTATTGGATATTGCACGATACAGAACTAAACTTTGTCTCTCAGGTCATATTATATTGGCTTGTTGGTTCTACCTCTTTTTATGGAATTGGTCTTTTTATCGAAAAGGTAATCAAAAAAAATGATAAATTAAAACAAAAATTTAATATAAGAACTAAAAAAGTAAAAAAACAAGTATTTCCTTCTTTTAAGATTAAAGGTTTTATTTTTGGAGAAATCAAGGCATTTATCGCAGCATTAATTATTATTTCTTTAGCATCAGAGACCCATAGAGGTAATAGCTTGCCCCTAAATATTAGTTGGTTTTTGATGAGGATATTTCTTGCGGATTTCTGTTTTTATATTTCTCATTGGCTCTTACACAGAAAATTTTTGCAGAAAATACATTTTAAACATCATGAATTTCGTGATACATCAAGTTTCGTTGCTGGTTATAAGAGTCTTCCAGAATATGTTATTGTTACTTTGACAGATCTTTTACCTATCTTCATATTTGGATATGATATTAATCAACTTTGTGCCTGGAGTCTTATTGGTAACGCTTATAACTTAGAAGGACATAGTTCCTTATCAATATTTTTTATTCCGTCAAATTTTCACGATCTTCATCATACTTGCTTTAAAGGAAACTATGGTATTCAAGGATTTTGGGACAGAGTATTTAATACGTTAAATACTCCTATTAAGAAATCGGGAATCATGTTTCCCGCAGCATATTTGGAGAAAAGATGGCTATACAAGAAATACAAAAGCTAAATTGTCGGACCATTTAAAGGGGAACCTGGAACGATGTGGTGGTAATGAAGCATTAATGATATGGCTTGGTAAAATTAAGATAATTAATCGCTGTCACTAGTAATCAATCGATAATTGAATAGTTGAGCGATAGCGTAAACTAAAAAACCTGCTAGCATTCCTGGTAAAACTTCATAAACCGAACTTGAGAATTGAAGGACTCCATCCCAGATCGCAGCAGTAGCAATCCCTACTAACATCATTGTTACTCCCACCATGTTATGAATGGGAAATCGCCAAACCCGCAGCATTAAAATTGGTCCCAAACCAGAAGCTAGCGCTGACCAAGCGAATACCCCTAAAGCAAAGACATTCTTGTTACTAAATAAAGCGATCGCTAGGATGATTATGGTTACGATCAGAGTCCCCATCTTGGCTAGCTTATAAGAATGAGCCATTCTGGGAAACAAATCTTGAGTTAAAGCCGCCGAACAAGAGAGAATCTGCGAGTCGGCGGTAGAGACAACAGCAGAGAATAGACCAGCAAGAATCACTCCTATTAAAATGGTAGGCAGTAACTCTAATGCTATTTGGGGTAAGGCTAACTCTGGATCACTCCCATTTAATAATCCAGGAACTAATACCCTGGCCGTTAATCCCACAAAAACGGCAGCTGTCGAGAAAGTAAGGTAAGAAATAGCGTAAATATTGCGGGTTATGCCAATATGTTCGGCATCATCAACAACCATCGCCCGCACCATAATATGAGGCTGACCAACTACTCCCAAGCCAGCGACTAACCAACTAAGCATAAACAGACCAAAACCATATTGCAGATTTTGAGGAATGGGATCGATCAAATGGGGATCGATTACTGCTAGTTGTTGCCAAAGTCCCCCTAGTCCCCCACAATTGATTACGGCAACAATTAGTAATATGAGCATAGCGACAATCATCAAGACCGACTGGAGGGCATCAGTCCAAATAGAAGCCCGAATCCCCCCAGCAAAACAATAGATCACTACGATGATTGCGCCTAAAATAATACCGAAATTGTAATTCCAATCAAAAATAACATGAAGTGCCTTGCTGCCAGCCAACAGTTGAGCAGCAGCATAAGCTCCTAAAAAAGTGATCGTGATCAGTGCCGAGACAATGGCAATCAAACGATTTTCTTCAGGATTTTGAGCGAGCAATGCCCCAATAGTTTCTGATGAGGTTTCTTCTGATACAATTCGCAATGGTTTGTGGACGACAAACCAGGATAAATAATCACCAATAAACCAGCCTGCTAACAACCAGATTGCAGAAATTCCTACCTGATATGTCCAACCAATCATGCTGATGAACATACCCCCACTGTGAGCAGTAGCAAATGCCGATAGACCCGTTAGCCAGGGATTAACATTCCGACTAGCTAGCAAATAATCAGCAGTAGTGCTTTTTTTACCGGATGCAGAATAAACTCCTACTCCAATAAACAGTAGCAGAAAAGCAATGAAAGTAACAGCGATCGCCAATTGCTGAGGCATCATAATTATTGTACGCTTGGGGGTGAATTGCTTATGTTGATCTTAGTTCCTAGGGCCTGTCATCAATTAGAAAAAAAGTGCTTTCCCTAACATTTTTACTGATAACTGTTTACTGTCTAGTTCTAGAGGTACGATTATGAAACAAAATATTAAGCTTCCCCAAAAAATTATGTTACTTGGTTCAGGGGAATTGGGTAAAGAATTTGTGATTGCAGCTCAAAGATTGGGAAACTTTATCATTGCCGTGGATAGTTATGCTAATGCTCCAGCAATGCAAGTTGCTGATGTTTCCGAAGTAATTTCGATGTTAAATGGTGATGATTTAGAAAGAATTGTTCAACAATATCAACCTGATTTTATTGTGCCTGAAATTGAAGCAATTCGCACCGAAAAGTTATTAGAATTTGAAGCCAGAGGTTATACCGTAATCCCCACCGCAGCAGCAACTAACTATACAATGAATCGCGATCGCATTAGGGAATTAGCTGCAGGAGAATTAGGAGTAAGAACTGCTAAATATGCCTATGCTACTAGTCTTGAAGAATTACAAAAAGTAGCAGCAAAAATTGGCTTTCCCAATGTCATAAAACCAGTAATGTCTTCTTCAGGTAAAGGTCAATCGATCGTTAAATCAGCAGCCGAACTCGAACCAGCTTGGGATTATGCTATTGCTGGTGCGAGGGGAGATACGCAAAAAATAATTATTGAAGAATTCATTGACTTTGAAATCGAGATTACTTTACTAACAATTAAACAATGGGATGCCGCCACAATTTTTTGTCCCGCGATCGCCCATAGACAAGAAAGAGGCGATTATCAAGAATCATGGCAACCTGCTGGTCTCACAACAGATCAAATCAAACAAGCTCAAGATATAGCGACCAAAGTTACCGATGCTTTAGGTGGTGCTGGCATCTTTGGAGTAGAGTTTTTTATTACTCAAGATGAGGTCATTTTTTCGGAACTTTCACCCCGTCCCCATGATACAGGAATGGTCACTTTGATCTCCCAAAATCTTAATGAGTTTGAGTTACATTTACGGGCAATTCTGGGCTTGCCGATTCCTAAAATTGAAGTCTTTGCTCCCTCTGCTAGTGCGGTGATTTTAGCTAGGAAATATTCTGAGCACATAAGTTTTACCCAGGTGGCTGAAGCCTTGGCAACAACCGATGTTGATATTCGCTTATTTGGCAAACCTAATGCTCGTCCTTATCGTCGTATGGGAGTAGCTTTAGCAAGAGGAAACAACGTCACTGAGGCCAGGGAAAAAGCAAACCTGGCAGCGAGTTCAGTCAAAATTGTCTCCTAGAGATATCAAGATATTTATTCTTTTAAACAGCTACTTGGTCTGCTCTTTTATGGTCAACTAATCCGCGGAAAAATGATAACTAGTATGAGCGCCATTGGGATATAAAAAAGTACAAATTACGGAAACCTCAGGATTATATTTAATAATCAAATCTTGCAGACCCGCTTCTTTCCAATCACTTACTACGTTAGGCAACAAGGTCATCGGTTTATAGACAATTTGCCAATCTTCCAAATTAGCGGAATTATTCTCTAATTGTTTTAAAATTACCACTGTTCCTTTTTCTGCGAAATCTTGATAGCCTCTTTTGGCGCTCGCAATTATTCTGTCAGCATTGGCTTCAATAGCTTCAATTTGTTCTTCTCTAGTTTCTAAGGGCTCTGGCATTGATCTGGAAAATCGATAGGGAAAGATAAACATCATAACAAATTAAATGTTAGGTATTTCCCTAATCGTTCATCTTTGATCCTTAATCTTTGATTTGTCAGGCTAAGATCAAGCTCTGCTGGCGATACCAATCAATAGTTGCCTTCAATCCCTGACGCAAATCCGTTTGGGCGCTAAAGCCAAATTTGGTTCTAGCTTTGGTCGTATCTAAACAACGACGAGGTTGACCATTGGGCTTATCAGTTTCCCAGATGATTTCGCCTTCAAATCCCATCAAATCACAAATTAAAGACACCAAATCCCGAATCGTAATTTCCTGATGGGTTCCCAAATTAATGGGTTCGGCCTCATCATACATCTGAGTAGCCATAACAATTCCTCGCGCCGCATCCGTCCCATAGAGAAACTCGCGCGTCGGACTGCCATCACCCCAAACAGGCAAAGTTGTCGCTCCTGCTTGTTGAGCTTCGTGGATTTTACGGATTAACGCCGGAATCACATGGGAACTTCCCGGATCAAAATTATCCTCTGGACCATATAAATTGACTGGTAACAGATAAATGCCATTAAAACCATATTGCTGACGATAGGACTGAAGTTGGACCAACAAGGCTTTCTTGGCAATGCCATAGGGAGCATTAGTTTCTTCAGGATAACCATCCCACAGATGCTCCTCTTGGAAAGGAACCGGGGTAAATTTAGGATAGGCACAAATTGTCCCCAGGCAAACAAATTTTTCGACTCCTGTTTCATAGGCCGCATGGATCAACTGCGCTCCCATCATCAAGTTATCGTAGAATAGCTCGGCGGGTTTAGCTCGATTTAGGCCAATACCCCCCACATGGGCTGCCAAATGAATCACAATATCCTGTTGGTCGACTGCCTGGTAACAGTTATCGAGATAGCGCAAATCACAATCTTGCGATCGCGGTATGGTAATGTTATTGGAGTCAGCTCCAGCCAGAGTAAGTTGTTCGACAACTTGTTTCCCGAGAAATCCAGCCCCACCAGTCACCAGTATTCGTTTATTGCTTAAACTAATCATTATCTTTGACCTTTAATGCGAAAATTTTTTGCAAGCGATCACAGCTAAACTACAATTTAAACCCAGACCCTGAGTTAGACCGATAAACATATCAATCAACTGCTACAGTAAAAGCTTGACGGACAGAGGCTTGCTCCACAATCATCGCCTCTTCACTGTGCTCGGAAGATAAACCTAAAGCTGATAAATCAGCATTTACCATCAATTTAACTAACCCTGGAAAATCCACCGAAGGTTGCCAACCCAATTTGGTTTGGGCTTTGGTCGGATCTCCCATCAGTAAATCGACTTCTGCGGGACGTAAATAGCGAGGGTCGAAAACCACATAGTCTTGCCAATCGAGGTTGACATGACCAAAAGCAATGTCTAAAAATTCGCGGATTGAATGAGTTTCGCCGGTCGCTACGACATAATCGTCAGGAGTATCCTGTTGCAGCATCAGCCACATCGCTCTGACATAGTCTTTAGCATAACCCCAGTCTCTTTGGGCATCGAGATTCCCCAGATATAGCTTCTGTTGTTGTCCGGCAAGAATTCTGGCAATTGCTCTGGTAATTTTGCGAGTCACGAAGGTTTCCCCACGGCGCGGGGATTCATGGTTAAATAAAATACCATTACAGGCAAAGAGGTCATAAGATTCTCGATAATTAACAGTCTGCCAGTGGGCATAGACTTTGGCACAGGCATAGGGACTGCGAGGATAAAAAGGAGTCGTTTCTTGTTGCGGTACTGCTTGTACTTTACCAAACATCTCCGACGAACCGGCTTGGTAGAATTTCACTTCTATAGAAGTGCGCTTTTGATAATCACGGATGGCTTCTAAAAGACGCAAAGTGCCCATACCGACTGCATCCACCGTATATTCTGGGGAATCGAAACTGACTCGAACATGGGATTGAGCGCCCAAATTATAAATTTCTTGGGGTTGCACTTCTTCCAGAATACGGCGTAGAGTTGTCCCGTCGGTGAGATCTCCGTAATGCAGAAACAATTTAGCATTTGGATTATGGGCATCTTCATACAAGTGATCTATGCGATCTGTATTAAAGGTAGAGGTTCGGCGGATAATACCATGAACTTCATAGTCTTTTTCTAATAAAAATTCACTCAAATAAGAACCGTCTTGACCTGTGATACCCGTAATTAAGGCTCTTTTACTTGGCATTGTGTTTACATTAAATATATTGATTTCTGTTAGCAGCTTTTTACAATCAATACCTGCTAAGATAGGTTATTTTCTCCTCGTTATAACATGCTTATTTTTTATCTGACCACCTATTATTTTATCTTCTTCAGATTTTCCTTAATGCATTGGCTAATACCACAGTAGATCAAGCAGAAACTGAATCAGAATTAGCAATGGCAATTAATGACATAGTTCTAGAAATTATGGGAGAAATAGCAACAGAATCTCTGCAACTTTTGTGCAAATTTCTACTGATTATATCTTGGATGGTAAGCATTATAGTAACTATCGAGAAGATATCCTTAACTGATGCGAGAAAATTGGAATTAGAAAAAAATCTGACCGTCATATAACTAAAATTTTCCGAACCATTGTAATAGTGGGGTTAATCTAAAGTAAAATATACTCAAACTCTAGGAATTTATCCCCCTGATTGACGAGATTCCCCAAAAAAAAGCTAAAAAAGTTATCAGTATCCTACAGGCAAGGCCGCGTGAGGACTGAGGGAAAGTAGGGGCAGTTATTTTTAGAGATTGAAATGGAAACCTCTTACTTCTAACCTCATAATGAAAGCATTAATTCTCTCTGGTGGCAAAGGAACTCGTTTGCGACCGTTAACTTATACTGGAGCAAAACAACTAGTTCCTGTTGCGAATAAACCGATTCTTTGGTACGGGATCGAATCTATTGTGGCAGCAGGAATTACCGATATCGGAATTATTATTAGTCCAGAAACAGGAGGGGAAGTTAAAAGCAAAACTGGTGATGGTAGTAAGTTTGGGGCCAAGATTACCTATATTTTGCAAAATGAACCTTTGGGACTTGCCCATGCAGTGAAAATCGCCCAACCTTTCCTGGGAGATTCTCCTTTTGTCATGTATTTAGGAGATAACTTAGTCGAAAGTCAGTTAGATTTATTCATCAATAAATTCCAATCAAAACAGCTTGATGCTTTAACCTTACTCTCAGAAGTCGAAAATCCCACTGCTTTTGGGGTGGCGAAAGTTGATCGACAAGGTAAGGTTTTGCAGTTGCTCGAAAAACCGCCAAATCCACCTTCTAATTTGGCACTAGTAGGGGTTTATTTGTTCTCTTCTACTATCCATAATGCGATCGCGAATATTCAGCCTTCTGCCAGGGGAGAGTTAGAAATTACTGATGCGATTCAATATCTAATTGATCAACAACAAAAGGTTGAATCTTTTAGACTATCAGGATGGTGGCTAGATACGGGAAAAAAAGATGATTTGCTCGCAGCCAACCAAATTATTTTAGATAGTTGCTTAGATTCTAAGATTGAAGGCGAAGTTGATCCTACAAGTAACATTAGTGGCAGGGTTCATGTGGGTTTAGGTTCCAAGATTATTAACAGTATAGTCCGCGGACCTGTAATTATCGGGGAGAATTGTCATGTTGAGAATTGTTTTATTGGCCCCTATAGTAGTATTGCCGATGAAGCAACCCTAATTGATGCCGACATCGAACATAGCGTTATTCTCAAAGCGGCAACGGTTACTAAAATTCAGCAACGAATTGTTGATAGTTTAATTGGTGAAAGGGCCAAATTACACCCTGCCCCACAGCGCCCTAAAGCTTTACGCTTTATGATTGGAGACGATTCTCAAATTGAATTAATTTAGTTTTAATTTAGTTCCAAGGGAAATAGGAGCACTAGAATACCGATTCAGTAATCAAGAGCAATCATTAATTGATAGAGAGAGTAGTTAGATAAGGAAGCGTGGGGGGAGGTGAGCGAAAAAATGTGTGGGGACTTGGGGACTTGGGGACTTGGGGAATAATTTTCGCCCTACTTCCCTACTTCCCTACTTCCATCTCCCTATCTCCCTATCTCCCTACCTCCCTATTTCCCTACTTCCCTATCTCCCCTATCTCTCTTTTCCTACTCTTCCCCTATTTCCCTCATCCTTCAACCTGGTTCTTTTAACCCAAGCATTTGGGCATTACTTTTCCCTGGGGCAATCATGGGGTAACAGTTTTCGTCCTTTTTCACCCGTGCATCTATTAACACAGGGCCGTTATAGGCGAGCATTTCTGCGATCGCTTTTTTCAATTCTGTGCGATCGCGTACTACCATCCCCTTTACCCCATAGGCTTTGGCTAACAACTCAAAATCAGGCATTCCCACTTCCATATTGGAAGATGAATAGCGTTCCCCAAAAAAGCTTTGTTGCCATTGTCTGACCATCCCTTGCCAACCATTATTGATAATGATGGTTTTGACATTAATGCCAAATTGAACCAAAGTCCCCAATTCTTGAGGGTTCATTTGGAAACTAGCATCGCCACTAATGCAAATCACTTCTTCGTCAGGGATTGCGACTTTGACTCCCATCGCGGCTGGCAATCCATAACCCATAGTGCCTAAACCAGCACTGGAAATCCAACGCCGAGGGCCATTTTTCAGGAATTGAGCTGCCCACATTTGATGTTGACCAACATCGGTGGTGTAATAGGCATGGGGTGCTTGATTGCCGACTTCCACGATCACCTCTTGAGGAGATAAGCTATCTTCGGGATGAGGTACGACTAGAGGATAATCAGCACGCCATTGATTAATTTTTTCTAACCAAAGTTTAGTTTTCGCCGCATCAGTAGGAACATTAATTTCCTTCGCTCGGGCAATCATTTTTTCCAATACCCAGCGCACATCCCCCACAATGGGAACCTCAGGACTGCGGTTTTTTCCTACCTCAGCCGGATCAATATCAATATGAATTACTTTAGCAGTAGAGGCAAACTCATCTAGTTTACCAGTAACGCGATCGTCAAATCTTGCTCCCACGGCAATCAAAAGATCGCATTCACTAACGGCAAAATTAGCATAGGCAGTACCATGCATTCCTAGCATCCCAACGGATAAAGGATGATGTTCATCAAAAGCTCCCAATCCCATCAGAGTCGTGGTAACGGGAAGATTGAATCTTTCGGCCAACTCTTGAATTTGGGCATGGGCATCGGCAGAAATTGCGCCACCACCCACATAGAGCAAAGGTTTGGTAGATGTTTCGAGTAACTCTAGAGCCGCGTTAATTTGACGAGGATTACCTCTCAATGTTGGCTTGTATCCCGCTATGTGTACGGTTCCTGGCTCGACTGGAACATAATCAAATTCTTCTAAACCAACATCTTTGGGCACATCGATCAAAACAGGGCCAGGACGACCTGTACTAGCAATATGAAAAGCCTCGGCAACGATGTGTGCCATATCTTTTGCTTCCCGCACCACATAGGAATTTTTGACGATAGGAAGAGTAATGCCAAAAATATCTGTTTCCTGAAACGCATCAGTCCCAATTGCCGCACGAGCTACTTGACCGGTGATGACGACCATCGGAATGGAATCCATATGAGCCGTAGCGATACCTGTCACTAAATTGGTTGCTCCAGGCCCTGATGTGGCAAAGCAGACACCTACTTTACCCGTTGCCCGAGCATAACCATCTGCGGCATGGGATGCACCCTGTTCATGTCTGACGAGGATATGCTGGATGTCGCCTCTAGCTTCTGCAAGATAAAGTTCATCATAAATAGGGAGAATCGCGCCTCCTGGATAACCAAAGATATGTTTAACGCCGTGACGGCAAAGGCTATCTATCAGAGCAAATCCGCCTGTATGACGCTCTGGAGAAGAAATCGAACTGTTAGTTTGGGGAATGCTTGTTGAAACCACTAGGTTAACCGTAATACTTACCTAATATTTATCTTAAAATTTGTTGCCTATAATGCAACAAAAAACTTCCTTAGCTGCTATGTCTAAATTTATAATCATAGATGAATATGGGATTGCTGTCGATATTCATTCCAGGGCTGTTTACAATTCGATGTACTTAGCTAATAAGCTAGTCAATATCGAATTTGCTAGTTAAGGCTGACGGGGAGATGGGGTGAGAAGGAGACGGAGAGGGTTTCAAAAAGGGAACGCGTACCAAAAGAGATAACCACAGTCATGGCCTTTAAACTTTTGTTTCCCATTGTGAATATAGCAATCCTATGTGAGTCATGAAAACCGATGGTAGTGTGCTTGCGAAGCACGTTCTCTGCACGACCATCTTGCTCACGCGAGCGAGACGCTCGCACTTTTTCACAAATGATTTAGGATTGCTATATGACCATTTTTGACAGTTTGGTCAGAATGACAATTGGGACAACTAGGCATTGGCAGAAGTTTCTTAATTTTGACTTTAAGTTTAAGTGGCTTGGTGGCGAAATTACTAAACGAAGTCAATAATGGTGTAGTCCAAATCGGGTAATAGATAATTTTCGCTTCAAGAGCAGATGGTTCCCAATCCGCGACTCAATCGCAGATCCCTACTTTCCTACGGCGCTATAGCTGGCGCATCATTACTCATGCAACCCCAAAGCTGGGCTGCTAATTTAGCACAACTTCCTCCTTACAAAGGGTCCAATGTGATTTTGATTCGTTTTGGGGGAGGAGTTCGACGGCGCGAAACTATTGATCCAGATCATACTTACGCGCCGTTTCTCCGTCATGTCCTGACCAAACAGGGAACTCTTTTCACTCAAATGGAATTGGATCAGATCGAGGGAGTAACGACCAGTCACGGTGAAGGCACTTTGTATCTATTGACAGGCAAGTATGGAGGATTTATCAACTCGGGAGATTTTAGAGATCGCTTTGAGTCTCAAGTGCCGACTTTGTTTGAATATCTCAGAAAAAATTTTGCTGTTAAAGACCATGAAGTATTGCTGATTAACGGCGAAGATCGCACCGCAGAAGAGTTCTTTTCCTTCAGTAATCATCATTTATTTGGCGTGAACTATCGCTGTCAGGTGCTAAGTCTCTATCGGTTTAAAGTTTATCGGCTGCGTCAACAAATTGAAGCGGGGTATTTTCAAGGTCAAGAGCTGCAACAAAAAACCAAGGAACTTCAAAAACTCGAAAGTCTGGATTATCGCAATCAAGGGCGCTATGTTTATACTTCTCCGTTAAGTCAGTTTTGGGATGAATGGCAGCAATATTACAGTGATTCAGGGCTGGTGAATCCTCGGGGCGATCGCGTTTTAACCGAGCTTGCTGTCTGGGCTTTACAGCGGTTACGTCCCAAGTTTTTGATGGTTAATTATAACGATTCTGATTACGTTCATTGGGGATTCCCAGCCCATTATACTAACGGAATCGCGATTATCGATCGCGGTATTCAAAGGATCTTTGAAACGGTGGCTGCCGATGCAGAATATCGAGACAACACTACTTTTTGCATCGTGCCAGATTGCGGACGAGATTCTAATCAATTCCTCTCGGTGCCGTTTCAACATCACTTTAATTCCCCCTCAGCCCATGAGATTTTTGCTCTGTTTGTGGGTAAGGGAATCAAAAATAATCAAATTGTCGAGAAGAAAGTGTCCCAAATTGATGTTGCGCCCACTCTAGCGCAATTAATGGGATTTAAGGCAGATTATGCCGAAGGAAAGGTACTGGAAGAGGTATTTGTCTAAATGGAGAGCGAAGAAGATTGAGAGCAGAGGGAGCAACGGAAGATTTTAACTTTTGATATGCGGAGCGGTATCCTTTAGGACTTTTGACTTCCGCGCAGCAGCACTAGACCAAATGCTTGGTGTGAGTTAAAACTATTGCCATCAAGAATTTGGTGAAATTAGTAGAAGAAAATTGGTCATGGGAAAACGTCTGGTGCGATTTTTTTGGTTGCTACTGATCTGTACGATCTGGTGTCAGACTCTTTTGACTTCGATTTTGGCCTTAGGTTGGGTCTATCGCTGGGTGCGACATCGAGTTAGTCAGCGGTTGTTCCAACTCTCACCAATGGCTGAAAAAACAACCTGGCAACAGTTTGCCAGCAGCCATGAATCACTTACATCAGTCCGTGATATTCCCCACCTATTCCGAAGACAATCAGGAATTGCTAGTCCAAACCGTTCAGGGTTTAAATGTATTCATGATTGGCTCCATGCTTGTTGGCTCAATTTTCGAGTAGGGTTAGGAGGAATTTTGACAACTTGGGTCTTGACTCTATTTCCCTGTATCATATTGGCGATCGCTTTGTATACAGGATGGCATATTTCCTTTACCAAAATGTATGAAGAATCTGCTACGGGAGCTTCATTAGGTTTTTCGGGACTGCTAATTCTCACGGGTATCATGTTATATCTACCGCTCGCCCAGGCTCGTCACGCGTTTACAGGGGACTGGCACAGTTTTTTCGATTGGCGATTTATCAGTGCTTTGCTATGGCGCAAACCTCTGCAACTGTTTCTACTAGCAATTGGTTATTTCATTGTTAATGTTGTGCTTACCTTTTTTAAAGCATTACCGACATTTTTGCCAACCATGAATCCAGCCTTAGAAAATCTTTCAGCGATCGAAGCCCTGGAGTTTTTGGATCAATACTATTTTTATACTGGAGCCATAGCCTTTTTATTATTTTTAGCTCTCAGAACTATTGGGGGACACATTTACAGCAGTGCACTTCTAGAAATATGGTGTCAGTCAGCTCTTAAAACCGAAGCATTTAATAGAGAGGAAATCCACCTGTTTGAGTTACTAGCAATCGCCTATGGTTCTGGCTATCAAAAACCAGGATTAGTAAAAAAGATCTTGAAAATTCCTGTAAATGTAAGCTATCGAGGGACGATACTGACCTTGACAGTTCTCGTTTGGAGCGTATTTAATTTTCTGCCTTTTGTTTCAGAGTTTTTCAATTATTATCCTGTGAGGGGATTTATTAATCAGCCGCTTGTCCAACTTCCTTGTTTTCGATATGTTCCAGCCCATCTTGAAGCCAAAGCTGCTGCGGAACAAAAATCTTAATTAATTCCTCTCAAGACCAATAAGCGATCGCACTTTACCTCTCTAGACACCAGTAGTTTTCTTAAGACCCAAGAGAGATTTAATGCAGATGATGTTTATTGTTTTTTAATTTTATGTAGTTATTTTTGATAGTAATGGTATGAGGATGATTTTTTCCTAATGTTTGTTCAGCAATTTCTAAAGCTTGTTTGTATAAAGGCTCGGCTTTTTCATATTTACCCTGTAAATTATAGAGTCCTGCTAGGTTATTGAGACTGGTAGCTACCACAGAATTTTTTGTGCCTAGTAGTTTTTTTCTGAGTTTTAATGCTTGTAAAAAAAGAGGTTCAGCTTTTTCATATTTACCCTGTGAATAGTAGATTGATGCTAGATTATTAAGACTAAGAGCTACATCGGGATGTTCTTCATCTAGTATTTTTTTTCTGAGTTTTAACGCTTGCTCATAAAGAGGTTCGGCTTCCGTATATCTTTTCTGTGAATAGTAGAGTCCTGCGAGGTTATTGAGACTAATAGCTATATCAGGATCTTCTTCCTCTAGTAGTTTTTTTCTAAGTTCTAACGCTTGTAAAAAAAGAGGTTCAGCTTCTGTATATCTTCCTTGTGAATAGTAGATTAATGCCAGATTATTAAGGTTGGAAATGACATCAGGATGTTCTGCTCCTAGTATTTTTGTTGTTAGTTCTAACGCTTGTTCATAAAGAGGTTCAGCTTCCGTATATCTTCCTTGTGAATAGTAGATTAATGCCAGATTATTAAGGTTGGAAATGACATCAGGATGTTCTGCTCCTAGTATTTTTGTTGTTAGTTCTAATGCTTCCAAGTAAAGAGGTTCAGCTTCCGTATATCTTCCTTGTGATTTGTAGAGATCTGCTAGATTGTTTAAACCAGTAGTTATTTTAATCAACTCTGGTTCTAGGTTTTCTTTTGTGATCGATAGATGTTGTTGGTACCAAGGTAATGCTTGTGTATGAGCTTCTTGATTCTTATTGATGTTATTGCCATGTCTATTATTATTGGTATTTATAGTTTTAATTATTTTAATTAAAGCACTTAAGAATCTCATTTACTTTTATTTGTTTGAGACAATCAACACCCAGAAAAACAGTATGTTTTAAGTATATATTTAATAAATCAGCCAAAGTATTAAGGAGGCTTTTCGTTACGTTGAAAAACCTAAATTGAATCTTTTGATTTTCAGTATTATACCATAACTATTTTAGTAGTGCTAAACAAGTAAGAGACTGGCACGAAAAAAAAATACTAATCCCATCGATTTATTTATTCCTAAGCACTGGTTCTATTCCAGAGGAAAAATTTATGAAGCGCTCTGATGGAAAAGTATTCAGGGATTTGAATTGAAAACAGCTGTGATCCTTAAGATGCGATCTTGACACAAGCGCAACTCGTCTCCTGATCACACCTAGAAAGGATACAAAGAAAGAATCAAGAGATAAATTAAGGTGGCTCTTCCAGAAATATTTGTATCAAGTATTGATTAGATTTATAAGTTTCTGGGAAAGTGCATCGCGATGCGCCCTTACACCAATGATATTTTCTTGCCCAGAAATCCTCTAAACTTTAGTAGCTTTATTTGTTGAACCTCTTTCAATCTCGCGAACTTTTTTGCCACGCCAAACTAAACGAACAGGAGTCCCTTTGAAGCCTAACTGTTCCCTAAATTGACGATCTATATAACGACGATAATTATCGGTAAATCGTTTCGGATCATTGACAAATAAAGTAATAGTTGGGGGTTCACTTCTAACTTGAGTACCGTAATAAATTTTGCCTTGTTTTCCTTGTCTATTAGTTGGGGGAGAATGCCAACTTACCGCTTCTTCTAATACTTCATTAATCACAGCAGTACTGACACGACGACGATATTCAGCAATTGCTGTATCTACCAAATCAAGAATTTTATCTACTCTTTTGCCGGTTAAAGCACTAGTAAATAAGATTTCTGCCCATTCCATAAAGTACAACCGAGACATGATTTTTTGTTTGTACTCATAAATAGTGTGGGAATCTTTTTCTACCGCATCCCATTTATTGAGAATAATAATTGTTGCTTTCCCTTCATCAATAATTCGTCCTGCAAGTTTCAAATCTTGTTCGGTAACACCATCAAGAACATCCAAGACAAACAACACCACATCAGCACGACGAATTGCTTTAAAAGCCCGATTAATACTAAAAAACTCTGCCCCATATTGAACATTTTTCTTCCGTCTAATTCCCGCAGTATCAATCAGACGATAGGTTATGTCATTTCTTTCTACTACAGTATCGATCGCGTCTCTAGTCGTCCCAGAAACCGGACTAACGATCGCTCTTTTTTCTCCTGTTAAGGCATTAAGCAAACTGGATTTGCCCACATTAGGACGACCAACAATAGCGACATTAATTTCTGCAATTTCTGGTAATTCATCAACGGCGGGTAAATGGGTAATCAGTTCGTCTAAAAGTTCTCCTGTGCCATTGCCATGAATTCCCGATACGGGATAGGGTTCTCCTAGACCCAATTCCCAAAATTCAGCTGCTTGGACTGAACCCTGTTCCACAGATTCACATTTATTTACCGCCAGGAGTACCGGTACAGATTGAGACCGCAACCAATTAGCAATTTCGCGATCGCCCTCGGTTAAGCCCATTTGTCCATCGACTACAAAAATAGCAGCGGAAGCTTCTGTTAAAGCTGCCATTGCTTGTTGGCGAATCAAGGGTAAAAATTCCGTATCATCATCAAATACTAACCCCCCAGTATCTACTACTTGAAACTCTCGATCTTGCCAAAAAGAAGGTCGATAAGTGCGATCGCGGGTTATTCCTGGTTTATCATAAACAATGGCTTGTTGATCTCCAGCCAGACGGTTAACAAGGGTAGATTTTCCAACATTAGGTCTACCAATAATAGCAACTATGGGTAAGGGCATAATTCAGTTATCAGTCATCAGTTATCAAATATCAGCAACCAGTAACTGCAACCAGTAACTAGTAACTATAAAAGTTAATAATACTTTTTTTATCTAACAATTACTTACTAGTGTATCTTCTGTTGACTGCAAAAGTAAAAATCGATCTGTGCTCCGACTCGCTGAAAATGCTCATAAAATATCTACCTTCACTATAGTTGCAGAATATTTGTAGAGACTATCATGCTTGATCTATAGCTTACTTTTAAACCTTAAATTAAAGGCAATTTACGGAAAAACTTGACTATATTTGGAGCATTAATTTCTGCGATCGCCTTTAACTTTTCATTGCGCTCTGCACACAGTTCTAACCGTGGGAAAAACCGAGGATGCTCGACATTGAGAGTCAAAGAAAATGATCTGACTTTTACCAAGTGTGAGCGAGAAAGACCCTCTCTCATTTATGGCTACGGTGTATACACAAGTCGCTCTTAAGCCCCCCGACCCCTTTCCTCGCGCGTTCCCTCTCTTGGTCAGCACCGGGAAGGGGGGAGTATTTTGTTAGGCTCTATTGGTTCAACACCAGGAATTGAATTGTTATCCCCCATTCCCGCCCTTGCCCAGAACACGGAGCTGGGCTTGTCCCCAGAACACGGAGCTGGGTAAACAGATCGGTGCTCTGGATAAACGCCTTTCGGCGACGCGGAGTCTGACCGCTTGCGTCTTTCGCCGCCCTAAAGGATACCGCTCGCACGCCCCGAAGGTAGCGCTAAAGCATACCGCTCCGCATATCCTTTAGGATAACGCGGGGTCGAGACCCTTCGGGTAGAGCTGCCCCTTCGGGTAGAGCTTCGCAAGCGCAAGCGTCAAATTTGGGGGAGAAAGTAACTTAAAGTCCCCCAAGGTTGGGGGATTTAGGGGGCTAGATTAGCTCTAAAATCAAAACGATAAATAAAAAATAACTAATGAAATCACTGGGTAACTATCTGATTTAAAGCTGAAGTTCAAAAGCGATACCTTCTTCAACCCAATTAGGGAAATTAGCGAGAATGTATTCTCTTTCTTCGCTACCAACATAAATATAGTTACCAGGTACATCTATATTTTGAAAGCGATAGAAATCACTTCCTAGATTAGTAGCGCCATCATAAGCATAAAAGGCAAAACCTTCGTCAATAAAATGAGGAAAGTTAGCACGAATAGTTTTGCTTTCTTCCTCTGCCGCATAAAGATAAGCACCGGGTACCTTACTATTTTGAAACCGATTAATGGGCATTAAATCATCTTCTGGTTCAACTGATACTTTAAATGCTTCTCCTTCTTCGAGCAAGTGAGGAAAATTATCGCGAATATCTTGGCTTTCTTCGGGCCCTGCCAATAGATATCTACCAGGGGATGAGCTGTTTTGAAAACGATTAATAGAGATATAAGATTGACTTAATTTAGCTATCCACGCATCACCATCGCCAGTATTTTGACCATCGAAACTTCCCCTTGTAAAACCTGTAATATAAGAATTCCCATTATTATCTGTCGCTATTGACCCAGAAAAATCGGATTCAGAAGTACCGAGTTGTTCAGTCCAGAGTAAATTACCATGGGTATCATATTTAGCTACCCACGCATCACCATCGCCAGTATTTTGACCATCGAAACTTCCCCTTGTAAAACCTGTAATATAAGAATTCCCATTATTATCTGTCGCTACTCCTGAAGAAAAATCGGATTCAGAAGTACCGAGTTGTTCAGTCCAGAGTAAATTACCATGGGTATCATATTTAGCTACCCAGGCATCCTGATTGCCAGCATTTTGACCATCGAAACTTCCCCATGTCTCACCTGTAATATAAACATTACCGTTATTATCTGTCGCTATTCCCCAAGAATAATCTAATTCAGAAATACCGAGTTGTTCAGTCCAGAGTAAATTACCATGGGTATCATATTTAGCTACCCACGCATCATGACCACCAGCATTTTGACCATCGAAACTTCCCCATGTATAACCTGTAAGATAGAGATTCCCGTTATGATCTGTCGCTACTCCATAAGAACCAACGAATTCAGAAGTACCAAGTTGCTTAGTCCAGAGTAAATTACCATGGGTATCATATTTAGCTACCCACGCGCCGCCATAATTTTGACCATCGAAACTTCCACTTCCCCATGTCTCACCTGTAATATAAACATTACCGTTATTATCTGTCGCTACTCCTGAAGAAAAATCGGATTCAGAAGTACCAAGTTGTTCAGTCCAGAGTAAATTACCATGGAGATCATATTTAGCTACCCACGCATCCTCATCGCCAGCATTTTGACCATCGAAACTTCCAGATGTATAACCTGTAATGTAAAGATTCCCCTCATGATCTGTCGCTACTCCTGAAGAAAAATCGGATTCAGAAGTACCAAGTTGTTCAGTCCAGAGTAAATTACCATGGGTATCATATTTAGCTACCCACGCATCATGACCACCAGCATTTTGACCACCTAAACTTCCCAATGTATAACCTGTAATGTAAAGATTCCCCTCATGATCTGTCGCTATTCCCCAAGAATTATCTTCTTCAGAAGTCCCAATTTGTCTAAGCCACACTGTATAATTCATCAAGTTTTTCGCCCCAAAATTTCTCAAAAGTTTTTCACTCTAATCACTTTGATTAACATTCCCTAATTGAGGAAATAAGTTAATGTGAGTTCAACAAAAACAAGATAAAAATCAAGGCTGAGGTGATTTTAGGCGAATCCCAAACACTCTTGTGGATCAGATCGTCCAGTTATTGACAAAAAAGCTCAGTTTTGCTTAATTTTAGAGAAAGCTTACGGCCAAATCTCACCTTCACTGTCGCTAAGGCATTTTTGCTAATTGATGTTGATGATTTAGTTTCAATATGAAAGGAATATTCTTGAGGATTACGAATTAGTTTATGGAGAGATGCCTGAAAAAAATGTTATACCAATTTAAAATCAGAATCCAACACTTGATTTGTAAGGGCGATTGGCCAATCGCCCCTACCCAAAAATTATCTGTTGTGAACACTAATTAAATTGGTATTATATAGCATTGGTATTTCTACTGATAATGAACCAACACAAGAATCAATCAAAGAATCTTATTATTTACAATCTTGTAATTTGTCTACTACCTACTAAAATTTAAAATTCTAACTTTAAAAAGTTTCTTATTAAAATTGATATGGAAAAAAGGAGTATGGTTTATTACTATACTCCAAAAAATAACCTACTTTTATGTGCAAACTAAATAAGATCTTGGATAAGAAAAAATCTATCTATCTGAGTAATTGAAATACTATGAACTAGCGCAAGGATTGCTGGCACAGGGATTTTTTGAACCAGCGCAAGGATTACCAGCACAAGGATTTTTTGGACTGGCACAAGGGTTCCCAGCACAGGCATTAACTTCAGGAACAATGGTTGTAGAACCTCTCACGGATGAAGCACTAGCATTAGCAGGTAATAAAGCAACTAAACTGGTAGACAATAGAGAAGCAGCGGCGATAGTAGTGATGTATTGCAATTTCATGATTTTTGTTTTTTGAGTCAATATGTTGAAATTAAAAATTCAATTATTATCTAAAGCTGTAAACATTAAAATAACTTGAGAAATTTATGCTGATAAAATTAAAAATTTTCCCAAAAATCTCAGCAAAAAATTATTTTTGATAGTATATAATGCTGGAAAATAAAATTTAAATGTATAGCTGAATTTAAAACTAGGGATACAAAATAGATAGTCCTGAAAAGATAATTTGTGTAAGAAATAGCTTTGCGCTTAAAGAAAAGCTTTAAAAGCTCTTCATGTTGAATGCTCACGTTATCTTAAAATCCGTACAGATTGAAAACTGGGATTTTTTCTAGAGGGAAAAACTAGGAGTTTCAAAATAGACGCGGTTTAGTTCCTAGCCAAGAGGCGCTGAAACAAGAATCCACCAGTACAGCAACGTAAGGAGCTTATACCAATTTAATTAGTGTTTACAACAGATAATTTTTGGGTAGGGGCGATTGGCCAATCGCCCTTACAAATCAAGTGTTGGATTCTGATTTTAAATTGGTATTACTAGTAGTACACCAACTTTGTTTTGAGGGATAAATCTTGGTAATTGTTCACCGCTGCGCCCTGCACCCTCTGCTTACCTCTATCCATCATTTCAAATTTGGTCGAGTACTAGTGAGAGTGTCAATGCCTCTTACAAAATATCAACATCAGCCGAAGATACTAGATTAAATTATCAACTTGAATCAAACTACCGTCAATTAGACCTTGATTATTATTTAGATTAAACTCGGACATAACGGAATCAAAAGTATAACCAAGATAATAAAAACCTTCAGGAATCTGAGGAAAAGCCGTAGTTAAAGATACGTCCCTCCACTTAAACGCATCGATCGCGGAAATACTTTCGTCACCAATTTTGTAATCAGAATCGTTAATCTGATTATCAGTTGAAGCATAGAAAGAAACTTCAATTGTCGGCTCTAAAAAATGAAGACTATCACCAAATTTAGAAGTACCATTGTTGCTAATAACCGAGTGAAAAGTGATGGAATCTCCTGCCCCAACACTTAGAATTGAACTGCTTAAATCATCGACCAACTCTCCAGTGGAATTATTTTTAAAATAGGCCAAATCCGTACCAAACCATTCATCATGATCAACAAAGTCAGGTTGGTCTAAGGGCTGAATAGAGAGCTGCTCTCCTGCAATAAGATTTTGAATCGTATTAAATTTACCTGCAGTAATACGCGCAGCTCCGTTCGAAGATATGCTCCCAAAAGAATGTACTCCCACAATAAAACGCTCTTGTGTAGTGCTATTGTAAGTCCATACGGGAGAACCACTTTGTCCTCCAGCACTATCTAATTCATATCTAAAAGTTTCGGCATAAACTTCAGTTATGGGTCCACCAACATGATACAAATCTACATTTGCAACTCTAGAATTACTCCAAGACCAACTCTTTGCTAAATCCGATGGATATCCTGCACTGTTGACAGTTAAATCTTGAAAGTAACTATCACTATTATTGAATTTGTAGTCAAACCAGCCAGTTGAGTTTCCCAGGTTAAAGTCTAGAGTAATAATCGCCATATCATGATTGAAACTCTGTGGTCGCCATTCTCCATCCACTAATCGCCAATTAGAGTCATCGGTATAACCAGTAAAATAACTGTATGTTACAGCATTGGCGGTTCCATAGTAACGTTCTGTGCCATGTTGTCCCAAAGAAACTTTAATACTGTCTGTGTAAGCAAATCCCCCTTTGTCCTTACCATAAATTCCATGGGCAACGGTCAGAATATGAAAAGGACTGATTAAAGCTCCAGTAAAACCTGTATGGCTACCGTCAGGAAATTCAGCGGTAATAAAAGCAATTCTTTGATCCCAATCGTTATCCCCTATAAGAACTCGATCATCATCTCCAAAAGTATATACCTTCTTGTTGACATCGCCAGTAAAAACATCCAGAGTCACCAGATCTTCTGGAACTGATAAATCAATTTCGCCAACTAAGTTGGAAAAGTTCCCTTCAAAGTTATGAGTATCAAGATTAATAAATTCTTCAGCTATATCAATTTTTTTTCTATCTAGAGAAAACGCCACATTTATTCGATGAGAATCTTGTGAATTCTCAAGTTCAAGCAATGAGAAGTCTTGAAAGTTTTTGTTAGTAATAGGCGAGCGTAAACTTGCGGTCTTTACGGTGTCTCGATTATTTTCAAAAGCTGCGGTAAAAATAGAATCGAACAGAGATTTATCTAAAGCTAATTCTATTAACCAATCTTGAATATCATCTATTGATTGAATAATATTGTTGTTCAAATTATTGAGGTCAATCATAATTTTTCCCAACCCTCCTTTTGGTCAACTCCGACTCAATGCAGTCAGGGAGTTGATTGATAATTTTTAAGGCTATGTGTTGCCCTAGTTACCGACTGAAAAACCTCGGATATATTACAAGTCAGTAAATTCTTTTACGTAAATTCTCTTAGTTACTTACCACGATATCAAAGAAAAAAAAATAATCTTATAAGCGCTTAATAATTCTTAACTTGAGTTTAAGAACCATGGGAATTAATGGCATACATTTAACTAATCTTGATCGATCAAGACTGAGGCGAAAATTTTAAGTAATATTATTTGTGCGTGATTGAAGAAGAGGGGGTAAATAATATCAAATTAAATAATGTTGGTGATACATACAATCTACCCGACCAGGGATCGTGAGAGATTCGGGGCTCAATTCATCAGTTAATCCTGGAGCATGGAGCAATCAAGACCTTAGATTGCCGAGCAACGGAATTAATTTCTTCGAGGAATAATTTGGCTAGGGCAGGGCTACTAATTAAGATCGTAAATCCGATACCGAACAAAAATTGCTCAAGAAGTTGAAAAGGGGGGAGCATAGCAGATTCTTTAATAATCATTAAATGATGATTAATTTAGTTATGAATCAATACAACCTCATTAAACATAAGTTAGCATGACTGTTGAAAAAGTAGGCTAACTATAGTTGAGTGGGCAAAAGCTAAGCAAGTAGGTATAAATAAACATAGAGTAGGAATATGGCATTTTTCCCTATCACCTATCCCCTGACCTAACTATTTCATATTTAATTAAGTCTAGTTACTTATATGGTTTTAGAAACTGATTTAGCAACAAATATGACTAGTGATGTTGCTATTTCTTCCTCAGTTAGCAATTCCTCCCAAGTTCGTCTCAAAAAAGAAGGCAAAAATTTAATTTTGTTGTTGCCAGATCAAACAGACAGCAAGGGTGAATTATCCTGGTCAGAAACTTGGCAAGAATTAAAACATCGTTTAAAAAGTAGAGAGCAATTTTGGCAAAATGGAGGCTCTGTATCTTTAGTGGCAAAAGACCGTCTACTAGATGCGAGACAGTTGCATACGATCGCGGAAACCTTAAAAGAAGTTGAACTGAATTTAACTACGGTATGTACCAATCGAAGGCAAACTGCAGTAGCTGCTGCAACTGCGGGTTATTCTGTGGAACAAAATGAGCTAGTCGAAACAGGTTTAAATTCTGAGGTCAAAAATCAAAATCCCTCAGAACTAATGGCAGAGCCCTTATATTTGAGAAATACGATCCGTTCTGGGGTCGAAGTTCGGCATCCAGGGACCATAATTATCTGTGGAGATTTGAACCCTGGAGGATCTGCGATCGCCGCTGGAGATTTGTTTGTCTGGGGGCGTCTCCGAGGCGTTGCCCATGCGGGGTCTTCGGGAAATCGCCAGTCTCGCATTATGGCTTTACAAATGGAGTTTACTCAGTTACGTATTGCCGATCAAGTTGCCAGAGCCCCCAAAATCAGGCCAAAAAATTTTCAACCAGAAACTGCTTTTATCTCCCAAACGGGAATTAGTCTCGCCAGATCTGACTCTTTTGGCAAAACCTATGCTTTTTCCGCTGAGGGGAATTATTGGCGAGAAACCAATAGCATCAAGCAATCTAGATATTAATTCACTTAAATTAAATTACACCAAACACAGAGTATGAGTCGCATAATCGTTGTCACCTCCGGTAAAGGAGGAGTTGGGAAAACCACTGTTTCTTCTAATCTCGGAGCAGCTTTAGCTAAATTAAATAATAAAGTTGCTCTCGTCGATGCGGATTTTGGATTACGTAATCTGGATTTGCTGTTAGGACTTGAAGAACGGGTTGTCTATACGGCTATTGATGTTTTAGCAGGAGAATGTCGTCTGGCTCAAGCTTTAGTCAAGCATAAGAGTTTAAATGGATTAGTTTTGCTACCAGCTGCTCAAAATCGCAATAAAGAGTCGGTTTCCCCAGATCAGATGAAGAAAATTATTGATGCTCTGGCAAAAGGCTATGATTATATTATTGTCGATAGTCCTGCAGGTATTGAATTGGGATTCCGTAACGCGATCGTGGCAGCTAAAGAGGCTCTGATCGTTACCACACCAGAAGTTGCCGCCGTGCGAGATGCAGATCGCGTCATTGGGTTACTAGAAGCAGAAGGAGTTAGTAATATTAATCTGATTGTGAATCGTGTCAAGCCGAAAATGGTGCAAGACAATAAGATGATGAGCGTAGAAGATGTTTTAGAATTATTGGGTGTTCCTTTGATTGGAGTTGTTCCTGATGACGAAAAAGTAATTGTCGCGACCAATAAAGGTGAACCTTTAGTGATTGGCGAAGGAGATTCCATACCTGCAATGACCTTCCACAACATTGCAAGGCGTTTAGGAGGAGAAAAAGTTCCTTTCATCGATTTAATGAACCTGAATGAAAATCTGTTATCTCGTTTACGTCGTATTTTCGGTGGCTAAGACAGGGAACTCGGGAATAGATAAATAAAAAGGGCAGAGGACAAAATTCAAAATCTATGATTAATTTTGTTCAAGTACTTAGGAATTCCCTAAATTCACAATTATCTAGAAAATATGTAATCTTAATAGGTAACAATGAACGATATTTTGGATATGCTTTTTTTGCGCAATGGCAATAAAAATAGTCGTCAGGAGGCAAAACGTCGCTTGCAACTTGTCATTGCTCATGACCGTGCTAGTCTTGCTCCTGATGTGATTGCGGCCATGCGAGAAGAAATTCTTGATGTGGTGGCTCGTTATGTTGACATTAACCGCGAAGAAATGGAATTTGGCTTAGAGAACAATGATCGCCTTACCGCCTTAATTGTTAATTTGCCGATTCGTCAGCTCAGAACGAGGTTAACCGAAAAAGTGGACTTAAAATCCCCAGAACTTAGCAGTGAACAATGAACAGTTACAGCTACTAGTTGAATCTGAATAATTCTGTTGAATTGGTTATTGTTTAAAAGTAGCGTAAAATCGCTATCATAGATTGTAAGTATAATTTATTCATAATCAATTTTTAGTTTTAACCACAAAAAAACTGATAAAGAAATAGGAGTTATCAAGTTCAATGGCAGAAGCAACTCAAACCCCCACCAGAGGAATTCAACTAACAGATACTGCTTTCAAACATATCCTGATGTTGCGGGAACAACAGGGTAACCAAGACCTCTGCTTACGAGTGGGAGTCCGTCAAGGAGGTTGTTCTGGAATGTCCTATATGATGGACTTTGAAGATTTCAGCAAAGTTCGTGATGATGATGAAGTCTTTGATTACGAAGGGTTCAAAATTGTTTGCGATCCTAAAAGTTTGCTTTATCTCTATGGTTTAGTGCTTGACTACAGTAATGCCATGATTGGTGGTGGATTTGAGTTTACTAATCCCAATGCCAATCAAACTTGTGGCTGTGGCAAATCTTTTGGAGTTTAAAATTGCTTTGCGATTAGCTATCTGCTTTCTTTAACCCTAAGCTGAGGAATTAAACTAAGCTTAGAGCTTACAGTTGGTTAAACGAAACAAGTAATCGGGGTGAACCCCTCTAAATAAAGCAAATTATTATTAGTGCAAAGTTGCAGTAAAGTATTATAGGGCAGACTCTAAATAGTCTGCTTTATTTTTTGTGAGCAATTAATTTTTTTGTCGATAAATTTACATGAGTGAATCAGCAGAAACCCTATTTGAGCAAGGATTAGAAAAATATCAAGCCGGAGAAAAAGCAGAGGATTTAATTCCTACTTTTCAAGAAATTTGCGATCGCGATCCCAAAAATTCTGCTGCTTGGACTTGTTTGGCTTGGCTATATATGTTGGTAGAACAACCACAAAAAGCCCTCAAAGCTGCAAGTAGAAGTGTCAAACTAGAACCTAGAGATCCCCAAGCTCAAGTTAATCTAGCTCTGGCAATGTTAGATACGGGGGAAAAGGGAGTACGTAAACATATCGAAATCGCTCAACAAGCGATCGGATTTGATGAACGAATTAGAGATACCATTAAAGAAAATGTTGATGAAGGTTTGACTAGAAAGCCTGATTGGAAAAGTCTGCAACGAGTTAATCAATGGCTATTTGGTTAATTCATAATTCATAATTCATAATTCATAATTCATAATTTTCAAGATGAGTTTGTCCAAGAAAATACTTGTAGGTCTGAAAGCGGATGGTTTTCGTCATCCG
The DNA here is from genome assembly GCA_030065615.1 of Xenococcus sp. MO_188.B8. GTDB lineage: Bacteria > Cyanobacteriota > Cyanobacteriia > Cyanobacteriales > Xenococcaceae > Xenococcus. Next base: position 55,774 of record JASJDR010000007.1, read on the forward strand.
TTGGATCTACAAGCGACTAATGCTTTAAAAAAACTTCCAGGATTAGATATCGCGATTAGGAGCGTTTTGGGTTCGGTTGCGGAACAGTTTTTTTATCTCAACAATATTGCTTCGAGTATCTTGGTTAATGAGAAGCAGTTGCCCCATTTACATAAGTTACTCTTAGAAGCGTGTCAGATTTTGGATCTCGAACCTCCCCAACTTTACATCCAGCAAAATCCGACTCCGAATGCTTACACTTTTGCCATGAGAGGGAAACAGCCTTTTATTATGCTGCATAGTTCCTTGATTGACATGTTGACTCCTGAAGAAATTCAAGCGGTGATTGCCCATGAATTAGGTCATCTCAAATGCGAACATGGTGTCTATCTAACAATGGCAAATATTATGGTGTTGGCTGCTAATTTATTGCCTGTTTGGGGAACTGCGATCGCACAATCCTTACAGGAACAGATGATGCAATGGGTTCGTTGTGCTGAGTTTAGTTGCGATCGCGCTGCGTTATTGGCTACCCAAGATCCCAAGATAATTATGTCAGTATTGATGAAGTTAGCGGGAGGTTCTCCTTCTTTAGCATCTCAATTGAATCTAGAAGCTTTTATCGAGCAAGCTAGAGCTTATGACATGATTAGTGAGGATAGTTTAGGAGAAACTTTAAAAACATTGCAAACTGATCAATTAAGCCATCCTGTGCCTGTAATTCGAGCGAGGGAGATTGAACGTTGGGCAAGTACCCCCCAATATCATAATTTACTAGTAGGCGATCTTAATGTTGTTGGAAAATTAAATTCTTCTGGAAAATGGCGGAACTGGTAATCAGCGCTCCAGAATTTTTGATTCATAATCATGGCTTTGGTCATTGCCTTTAATTTCTGGACAACTGACTCAATGGTAGATGTCTTCAAGAATTTATTGATAAAGATTAGTACCTCAATAGAATCTGTTGCTCTCAGAGTTAGAAAGTGATCGCATTCGACATCATGCCCCAAACGGGAGCGCAAGAGCGAAAGCGATCATGTATAAGCATAGTGTGAGATATCGGAATCGAGAAGCCTCAATAATTGTTCAATTTAGGCTCTGTTATCTAAAATATTAACAGAGCTCTCTATGTATTTTATGTTGGGCTCCTTAAGATATTGGCTTATCCCAGTTAATCAAACCCGCGAACTCTCGTTCAAGCTCCCGCTCCTCTTCTGATAGTGTTTTTTTAGCTTTCCTCTTCTTTTGTTGCTCTTTTTGTGCAGTTTCTAGCTCCTCCAACAATGTTTTTATTTTTTTCTTTCGCTTAGATATTGTTTTTAGGGGATGCTGATTTTTGTTATTATCATCCATTTTATTTATTCCTCTGCTCTTTTTTTGGTTTTGATTTTTTTGCTTTGATCATTGAATAGACTTATGGCGGAAAATGTAGAACCACCAGTAATGTCAACAACGTATCATTCTTACGCTCAACTTAAAATTTGAATAACAGCTGTTTACAACTGTTATTGTTGTGGCGTTAGTGTTTGCTACTAATAACGTCTGAAAACGTTAAAGGTAATTAAAACATAAAAAAGTAAAAAATCAGGTAGAAAAGTTTCATGATATTTATATTTTTTATGAAAAAAATTACATTTGTGTAGCCAAATACTTAGGTTAAAATGTGATTAAATATATAAATATCGATATAAAAAATACTTTTATGGTCTTGAGCTGTTTTTTATAGTTATAATAAAAAAAAACAGTATAGAAGTTACTTAATATATACTTAGATAAATTAACATCTAATAAAATATCTTAACAATTAAGAAAAAAAATAGCTTATGCCGATGTGATTTGCTAATTTTTTAGAGCAAGATAGAGTTTGTTGTGATAAGCTTTCTCGTGTCCCCACTTTGGAGCAAGGCTGTTTTATATTTGGTCAAGGTATAGATCAGGCAAGGGAGCACCGTGTAAAGATGATAATTTTCAGCGTGGAAAGCTCATTAACAACTACTGAGATTTGTCTGTTGTCTAGACTAACAAGCTGTTCTTTCATGGCTATGACAATTTATTGCCAGTTTTGACAAACGCTAATTAAAAACAATGACTAAATTAAACTCTAATAATATATGGACAACAACTTTAAACTGCTCTCGCTCTTGCCATAAATAGAAGTCAAGAGGCTGCGAACGGTTTTATTACCATTAATCGGAAAAATTACTGTACGGTTAAATTCTGGTGTTTGGCTATTTAGCTCTTGAGAGTTTTGTCGTTTAAGAGCGCCGCCTCAAATCCGACTCTATTTGCGATTGAGGAAAATCATTAAGATTAAATGATTTAATCAAGGAAGATTATGTAGACTATAAAACTTATATTGCAGATTGATGTCAATCTTGACAAATACCATGATTAACTTGAACATTTATCGGTAAGAAAAATTTAAAGGTACTGCTGACTCCTAACTGACTTTCGACAAATATTTTTCCTTCATGTAATTCTATTAAAAGACATTAATAAATTCCTAGTTAGGTGAGAGGGGGGGAGTATGGGAAGAAGGTAGAGAGTGTGGGGAGAGGGAGTGGACAAGGAAGGGTGGGGGGAGTCACCGTTACACCGCCGTAAAAGCGGTCAGACCCCGCGGAGGTTTCCTCCGTTTACCCAGCTCCGTGTTCTGGGCAAGGGAACACTGACCAAGAGAGCGGTGCGCGGGGAGGGGGACTTTTCTAGATTCAGTGCTTTTCTGCCTAGAGTTATCTATTTTATTTTGAAGTCCCCCTTCCACCTCTGCCGTCCTAAAGGATACCGCTCCGCGACGCGCAGCTAGTCCTTTAGGGCACGCCCCGAAGGTAGTACTAAAGCATACCGCTCCGCATATCCTTTAGGATAACGCGGGGTCTGCCCGTTGCGGTGACCGGTGTTCCCCGGTCAAGTTTTTTGTTTTCGCATTTTCCCCTTTGTCTTTGCACACTACCCCATCTTCGGGATCTCTCTTTTGCTTCCCAATCCCTCTCAATTAATGATTGCTCTTGATTACTGAATCGGTGTCCTAGGGAACTACATTTCTGAGATTGATACTACTCAGGTCGGTATATTTGATACTACTCAAGTCAGTATATTTAAGGTTGGTACCTTTGAGGTTAGCACCAGTGAAGTTGGCATCTCTGAGGAGTGTCGCAATTAGGTTAGCACCAGTGAAGTTGGCATCTCTGAGGTTAGTCTCACTCAAGTCAGCACCACTCAGATCCGCATCTCTGAGGTTAGCGCCACTCAGATCCGCACCACACAGGTCGGCATCACTTAGGTCAGTACCTCTGAGATCGGCATATCTAAGGTCAGTACCACTCAGGTCAGCATATCTGAGGTCGGCATATCTGAGGTTGGTACCTCTGAGATCGGCATATCTAAGATCAGCATGAGTCAAAATGTCATAGCTTAAATCTTTATCACTTAGATCGATACCTACAAAATCTTTCCTCCAGCCTAAACCAGCCATTTTTGCTAGTTCGGATAATTTTTTTGCCCTTTCAATTTGTTTTATTGAACCTTCTATTTGCTGAACAATCATATTTTCGATGTTTTTCTTGCTTGAATTCTAATTTCAATATTGTGACCTGAAGTGTATTTAAAGAATATTTGACTAGGTTTGGCAGATAGCTATTCATCATCAAGTAGTTGATTTTTGAGGTTTTTCATTAGCAAAATAAGCACAATTCCCGATAGTAGAAGCAAGAATCCAATCCAAAACTAAAATGCTAATTAATGCAATCATCATAAATTTTTCCTACATTACAAAGACTAAAATCAGGGACAGTTTAAATCTTTTCTTTTTAAGAGTAGTTATTGGTTTATTTAAGTATTTGAATAGTATTTTGCCGAAATCAATTAGCTTTAGCAAGGGAAGTTTATCAAGTTAATTAGCTTTAGCAAGAGAAGTTTATCAAGTTAATCAAGAAAATTTGAAATTTAATTTTTGATGATTATCGTATTTGCACCGGGTATGCCCCTGAGAGGATGTCTGGATGTCTGAAAAGTCAGAAATGATGTTTGAATAGCGATCTTACTATTTTATTGAAGGCAAATCAAGATAATTCGCAGTGAAAATTATCTTACAGAATGTGATTCTAGTATAGTACTAGAAAAAAGCGATCGCATTTTAAGCGCGATCGCCAACAGAAAATTCGAAATTAAGAAATTAAATCACTGTGTTATCAGGAATAGTAGCTCCCTTAATTACCACAACAATTCCATTACGAATATAGAAGCCCTCGTCTTCTCGTTTCGCTTCTTCTACCCGATCTTTGTTCATAATCTGGACATTACGACCAATACGAGCATTCTTGTCGATAATAGCTCGGCGAACCGTACTACCAGCCCCAATTCCTACGGGAATTTTGCTATCGAGCACACCAGATTGTCTTTCGGCATAAGGCTCATAGAAATCAGCCCCCATAATCAAGGTATCTTCGATTGTACAATCAGCTTCTACTCTGGTACGAATACCCAAGACAGAATGGTGAATGCGGCATTCTTTGAGAATAGATCCTTCCCCAATCATCGACTCGGTAATTTGACAATTTAAGAGTTTGCTGGGTGGCAAATAGCGGGAACGGGTATAAATAGGTGCTTTTTCGTCATAGAAACTAAAAGCAGGTTTAGGCTGTTGGGTTAAAGCTAAATTTGCATCATAAAAAGCCTCAATGGTTCCGATATCTTCCCAATAGCCATTAAAGAGATATGCTTGAACATTGTGGTTGGCAGCCGCAGCAGGAATAATTTCTTTACCGAAATCCGTTTGCTCTAAATTAGCTTGCAGTAAATTTATCAAAACTTCTTTTTTAAAGACATAAATCCCCATAGAAGCAATATAGGGACTTTCTTTGGCTTCCTCTGGTGTCAATCCTAAAATCGTGGTATCTACCTGCATTTGTTTGAGGGCATCACCTTGAGGCTTTTCATAAAAGTCAACAACTCTACCCTGATCGTTGATTTTCATCACACCAAAGCTGGAAGCTCGTTTTTTATCGATAGGTACTACCGATAAAGTAATATCTGCATTAGTATCCCGATGGCGTTGGACAAATTTACTGTAGTCCATACGGTATAGGTGATCTCCTGAGAGAATGATATATTCATCGACATCCCAATCTTGTAGGAGATCAAGATATTGACGTACCGCATCGGCTGTTCCTTGGAACCAATCTTTACTTTCAGCAGTTTGTTGTGCTGATAAAACTTCTACAAATCCTTCTCTAAAACCAGAAAAGTTATAACTACGGTTTAGATGACGATTGAGAGAAGCAGAATTAAATTGAGTTAAAACATAGATTTTAAGAATCTCTGAATTAATACAGTTACTAACTGGAATGTCTATTAAACGATATTTACTTGCTAAGGGAACTGCTGGTTTTGCCCGCAGTTTGGTTAGAGGATATAAACGCGTACCTGCGCCTCCTCCAAGAATGATACCTAATACTCTTTTCACAAGACCGACCTCGCAACTGCTTTAATCTCTCAAGATAAAGTTTATCAGTCAAGTGCAAAGAGTTATCACTTATTGGGGATCAATTATTAGAGGTTCGCTGTTAGAGGTTAGTTACTAAGGGTTCGGTTACAGACAGTGTAAGCTTTTAAGCAATTGTAATCTGAGTAGCAGCAATCTCAGGTTTTTCTATGTAATTATGGATAACGTTAGTGTAAGTTCTATTAATCACAGAGTAGCCAATCATGACTGAGCCGTTTAATTTTTCTAATGGACAATCAGCCTCCACTGTCGAAGAGTTAATTTCTCTCTGCCAGGAATCTCCTGCTGAAAGTCTGGGATATTTAATGCGAGAAGACTTTGAAAGATGGTTAGATTATATTGGAGAATCTGATTTTGCAGCTAAAGCAAGACAAATTCGCCAAGCTTCTCTACCAGATAGCGATCGCATCAAGCAGTTTATTACTCAATGTCAAAGTATCTCCGTTCCAAGTCAAAAATCATCACCAACTACTACTACGCCAGATGCCAACAAGTCAGAAGCTACGGTAGCAACTACAGCAACTAAAGCTCCAGCAGCAACTACAGTAGCTAAAGTTCCAGCAGCAACTACAGCAGCTAAAGTTCCAGCCACATCGACCGCAACTAAAGTTCCAGCCGCATCGACCGCAACTAAAAAAACTAATCCCTTAGCAAGTCTGTTTCAAAAGTTATTTAGCAAAAAATAAGTTGCGCCCAATTAATTAGTTAGGGAGCAGGGAAAACTTCAAGAACAGAGGGAACAGAGGAAGTAAGGGGAAATGTTTGTCAAGAGTTACTTCTTGTTCCTCGCTTCTTCACCCTCTTTCCTTAAAAAGCTCAACTTGCCCTCATCGCTGTCAAGCCTCGCATAATCACCTACTGGCAATGCAGCATTACTACCATCATGTCCAAAAGGGAGCTCGCTAACGATGGGAATTTCTAAATCACTTAAGCGATCGCGTAAAACCTCGGCTGCATTAGGGCTCCTAGATCCAGGATCGGGATCGCAACGACTAAATCGCCCTAAAGCAATTCCTTTGACTCCCGACAAGATTCCCATTAAACGCCATTGGGTTAACATGCGATCTATACGATAAGGATATTCGGTGACATCTTCTAAAGCTAAGATAGTTCCTTGTAAACTAGGCTGAAAGCGAGTTCCTAATGTGTGAGTCGCAACAGTAAGATTTGCCGGTAGTAAAATTCCCTCAGCTATTCCTCTTCCCCAGCCTTTGCCCTGTAAAGGTTCTAAATTTTTGCCTTCAAGATAGTCAAACATTCTTTGCTGCGACCATAATGGCTCTTGCGCTAAGGTAGTTAAAATGGGTCCATGTAAGCTAACAATCTCTTCTTTGACTAAACTCCACAACAAAGCTGTGATATCGGAAAACCCGATTACCCATTTAATATTTTGAGATAAATCTGGGCTAGGAGAGGAGTTTTGTCCCCAAACACCTGATTGATAACTGTTGACTGATTGCTGCCAATTTTCTAATAATCTTGCGCTACCGTAACCACCTCGAATACAGAGTATCGCCTTACATTGAGGATCATTCCAGGCTTGGACTAAAGCATTTTTCCGCGTAGGATCGTCTCCAGCTAAATAACCCTCACGGGCATCCCAATTATCACCTAACTTGACCTGATAGCCTCGCGATCGCCAGATATTTAATCCTGCTTCTAATGCTTTTTTATCTTTCAAGGCTCCACTAGTTGCGATCGCTGTTACGGAATCTCCAGGCTTTAAATAAGGAGGAAAAACAAGATTCATCATAATCTAATTGGCTATTAGGTAAAATATTTGAAATATTGCCCGAATACCTGAATAATTAATATTAACTCAAGCTTTTATTTCCTAACATTCCCTGACAAGGTAGTCAAATATTATACCTATGGCACAGCGGAGCTCAGATAATTTGGGAATAGGCTTTTAAAGTTTCTTTCGCAGTTTTATGCCAGGAAAATTTTTCTGCTCTTTTTTGTCCTTTAATAATTAAATCTCGCTGTAACTGACTATTACTAATAACTTGCACAATCATTTCAGCTAATTCTAGAGGGTCGTCAGGATTAATTAGTAAACCAGCATCGCCTACAACTTCAGGTAAAGAAGAACTGTTAGTGGTAATTACAGGAGTTCCTAAATTCATAGCTTCTAAGACAGGAAGGCCAAAACCTTCATAGTAAGAAGGGTAAACAAATACATCAGCCAGAGTATAAAATAAAGCCACTAAATCATCTGATAAATAATCAAGATGATAAATATGGTTTTGGTACATAGATTCTGCGATCGCTTTAAACACAGGTTCATAACGCCATCCTTTTTGGCCAATTAATACCAAATTATGCTCTATCTTGTGTTTTTGCTTAAGATAATTAAAAGCAGTAATTAATGCTGTAATGTTTTTGCGTGGCTCTATGGTGCTAACAAATAAAATATAAGGAATACTGAAATCATATGAACAATCCTGTTTTAGTTTTTCCTGTTTTTCAAGGCTAAGATAATTAGGATGATAACGACTTGCTAAAGGAGTAACATGAATTTTTTCTGGGTTGATTTGTAAATAATTAATCGCATCTTGTTTCGTGCTTTCTGAAATAGTAATCACTAAATCTGTCCATTGCAAACATTGCTTGACTCTTGGGGCATATTTAGTAACTACGCGATCAACGTATTCAGGGTATCTCAGAAAAGTCAAATCGTAGATGGTAATTACTTTTAAACTTTGCTTGTAAGGAAAAACATTAAAGTTTGTCCCATGAATGATATCAGGATAATGAGTGTATTTTTCTAGCCATAGAGGAAAAGCTTGAGGAAAATTCTTTAGTAAAAAATTTGTAACTCTGACAGGAAAAGGTAAGAGATCAGATTTCGCATATTTTTGTAGGGATTCGGGAAAAGCTAAATTTCTCTGTACCCAATTCTTAAAACTTGGTTGGTAAACTATTCCCAATTCAAAGTTTTCTGATTGCTGAAGCTGCCAAAGATGATCTATCAAATTAGCAACATATAAACCAACGCCACTAGGTTGAGGAGTTATCGGAGTTGCATCGACAACAATTTTGAGCATATTTTTTATCATTAAACATTAAACATTTACGAGCGCTCTAAGGGGGCTTCAATACCAATACGATTAACTAGAGAGCCTCTCCCCCTTTCAAGTGTATGCTTTTTATATCTAATGATTAAGATTAGTCAGCGGTACTCCGCCGTAAAAGCGGTGCGACCCTGCCGAGGTCCCCTCGGCTAAGGAACGCGCACCAAGAGACGACGGAGCCTGCGCTGACCGCATTCCGCGGTCACTTCGCGCATCTTCGGTGACAAGAGAGAGAATACCGATTCATCTCGTCTCCCCATTCGAGGACAAGCCATCAAGTGGGATCATATCAAGCATGATAATAAGGACAAGCCCGCGAATTGAACATTGATCAATCTAGTAATTAAAGGATTACCTCTGAAAAATCTCCATACATCATATTTATTGACAACAAAAAAAGGAAAGACATCTTTTGCTAGATAAATCTTTCCTTAAATTGTTTGATTAAAAAATACTATTATGAATTGATCTCAATTTGAATAAATCTAGATCCTATTCAACAACAATTTTACCTACCATACCAGCACCACGATGGGGTTCACAGTAGTAAGTATAAGTTCCAGGGTCAGCAAAAGTAGTTTCATAACTATCTCCGGGAGAGAATAGTAGTTGTTTGTGGGATTCAAGGCTACTATCTTCAAAAGATACGTTGTGAGGATATAGTTTGTTATTAACCCATTTTACGGTGTCACCTGATTTAATCGTTAAATTACTGGGTTCGAATGCCAATTGTCCAGCATCAGTACCCATTTTGACTTCGTAGGTAGCTGCTAGGGCAGGGTTTACAGACATGAAGAAACTACCAACTATCAATAAAAGCGTCGAAAATAATAAACTTAGTTTTTTTGCCATTGTTATATAACTCACTGTGGATAGAAATTTTTTGACTAGATGTATCACAAAATTGATAAGCAGTGACAAGAGTGACTTAATTTTGTGAATTGCTAGAAGTATTAGCTTAATTTAGGAGTATCAGCTCAATTAATGCTCCTTGTGTATTTTACTACAGAAGTTTGACAACTCGTAAAAAATGAAAAATCTAATTTTGACTTATGGTCTTTTGACTTGGGTTGAAAAATTATCACAGCATAGGATGACACTTGTTTTATCAAACAAATTGAGAGGAGAATCAATGTTCAAGAAAATCTTAGCCATGGCTTTTGCCATTATTACTGTAGCCACTCTTGGCTTCGCTCATCCCGCTTTAGCTGATGGCGCAGGAACATTTAGCGCTAATTGTGCTGCTTGTCATGCTGGAGGCGGTAACGTGATCAATCCCACTGCTACTCTAAGCCAAGCTGATTTAGAAAAGAATGGGAAACATTCTATCGAAGCAATTGTCACTCAAGTAACCTATGGTAAAGCGCCTATGCCTGCTTTCGGCGGTAAGTTGACTGACGACCAAATCCAAGAAGTAGCAGAATATGTTTTATCTCAAGCAGATGCTGGTTGGTAGATAGTAGTTTTTACCACAGTTAAATTTATTCTTTACGTCTTAAATCCCCGATCGCTTTATTCTGAGATTGGGGTTTTTTGTTGCATAATATGAGTAATGTTACAAAAGGTTAAGGATTAAGAATTATGGATCGAGGCAAAATTGTTGCTATTTTAACTGGTGCGATCTCTATCGCGATCGCTGTTGCTTATCTAATTTTAGTTCAAATACTAGATTCGCGAGGAGCAATGATTCCGGCACCTATTAGTTTTATCTATTACTTGTTTCTGTTCCCAATAATTTAATTAAACAGCGATGAGGAATTAAATAAGGAAAGCTTAGGCGATCAATTTCTACGTTTAACTTTCGTCCCACAATGGCAGCAACTTGTTCATGTAGTCCAGTTGGCTCCATCTTAATTAATCCTCCATCAATTAATTCATAACGATTGTCGTCTCCATAATTGAGATTAAATTCATTAAAATTGAAGTTTTTCCTGACTAATTGAACCATCGCGATCGCGTTTTGATTGAGAACAACAAAGCATTGTTATTGTTAAATCTTAGCCTAGAAAGTAAGTGACCAAATTTATTTATGGGAATGCTTTAAAGGAATCGTAACAGTCACAATCGAACCTACGCCGACTTCACTTTCGAGTTTGATATCACCTTGATGAGTTTCGACGCAACTTTTGACAATTGATAATCCTAAACCAGTACCAGGAATACGGTTGACATTACTGGCACGATGAAAAGGTTCAAAGAGATGAGGAATATCTGCTTTAGGAATGCCAATACCCCAATCTTGAATACGAAACACAACTTGCTTTTCTTCCGCAATTAATTCAAATTGTACTCTGCTATGATCTGGAGAATATTTAATGGCATTAGATAGTAAATTACTAAGGATATGTCTCAGTAAACTTTCGTCCCAAACAGATTCAGGACATTTACCTTGACTTATAAAATTAATTTTAATCTGCTTTTTATCGGCAACTATTTGTAATTCTTCAACTATTTGACGGCATAACAATTCTAAATCTAGAGGAGATAGATTGCATTCTAAAGTACCAGAATCCGCTCGGCCAACTAAAAGAACCTCATCTAATAATTGAGCCATGTTTTTGCTTGCTCCACGAAGTAAATCGAACAAATGAACTTTTTTTTCTTCGGTTAAGAGATGACCTTTATTTTGTAATAATTCAGCACAAGAAAGAACAGTAGTTAAAGGACTACGAAAATCGTGAGAAAACATGGAAACTAATTCCGATTTCAAGCGATCTATTTCCCTAGCTTTGATTAACTCATCGGTCTTTTTTTTGATTTGATTTACTAAGTTTTCATTGGCTTCTCGCAGGAGTTCTGAGGAGCGCTGGCGTTCGATCGCATATTGTAGGGAACGAACCAAAACATCAACGTTAATTTTACGTTTGATTAAATAGTCTTGTGCTCCTCGGCGCACGGCTTCAATAGCTAAATTGTCGTCATTAGTATTAGTTAAAACAACAATCGGTAAATTAGGAGCTTGTTTAACTATGGTTTCGACAGATGCTAATCCCTGACTATCTGGTAGGGTTAAATCTAATAAAATTACATCAAAATAATCGCATTCTAGTTTTTCTAAGGCGGTTTGTAATCGATTGACATGAACCAGACTGAACAATTGCAGGTTAAAGCTTTTGAGTACTTCTTGCAAAAGTCTGGCTTCAGCAGGATCGTCTTCAATCAGCAAAATTTTGACTGAGTTTTCAGACATAATATTCTTTAAATTTGATACCCTACCTAAATTATTGAATAAAAATAAACTTTTTGTCTTCCCATAACATCCTCCCTGTCTCTGTTGGTCAGCATTCTCTCTTGGTAAGGGGCTGTCTTTTGAGGAGGTTGCCTCCGACATTTCAGCCTACGCTCCGTACGCGAAGCGAAGCTATTGCTAAAGCATACTTCTCTGCCCCTGTGGGTAGAGCTGCCCCTGCGGGTAGAGCTTCGCAAGCGCAAGCGCAAACGCAAGTAACAATCCATAGGGCGGCAATGGGAAATCACATTTAGTCTAAAGGCTAACTTAGATCAGCCTTTAGAACCTACCTATCCCGGAACCTCCTACGCCGATGTGGTGTCTGACTGCTCTCCGTATCGCTATTAACAATAACTAGAAAGATAACCAACTTACTTGGGGGGCAACGTGACTGTAGTCAGCCAAAATTCTTCGATTCGTTTAACAATCGCGAATAGCTGGCTAAGATTACGAGATTTGGTGATATAGCAATTAGCATTTAGATCATAACTTTGATGAATATCATCTTCATTACTAGAAGTAGTCAGGATAATTACAGGAATACGTTTGAGTTGAGAATCGGATTTGATTTCTTCTAAAACTTCTCGACCATCTTTTTTCGGGAGATTTAAATCTAACACAATCAAATCTGGACGCAAAGCATCAGCATATTCCCCTTCTCGGCGTAGATAAGCCATAGCATCTACGCCATTTCTCACGGTGACTAATTCGTAGAAAATTGAACTATTTTTCAAAGCTTCTTCGATCAAACGAATATCCGCTTTATTATCTTCTACTAAAAAGATGATCTTAGGCTGTTCATCGATTTCTACGGTCACGCTCGCGCCCTCCTACAGGTATCGTAAAATAGAATGTCGAGCCTTTGCCTAACTCGGACTCTACCCATATTCTGCCACGATGACATTCGATAATTTTTTTGCAAATAGCTAAACCCATTCCAGTACCTGGATATTCATCTCGCGTATGCAGACGTTGAAAAATCACAAAAATGCGATCGCTGAATTGAGGATCGATGCCGATTGCGTTATCTTTGACGGAGAATAACCATTCGTCTTCTTTGCGTTCAGCTTTGATTTCGATTTCCGGAGTTGCGGCACTGCGGAATTTGATCGCATTACCAATCAGGTTTTGGAACAGTTGCATTAACTGGGTTGTATCTGCCATGATTGTCGGCAAAGAATCCTGAATAGTAATTTTAGCTTTGCTTTCTCTGATGCGCTTTTGTAGGTTAGTAATAGCTTGTTTCAAGGAAACTTTCACTTCAGAAAGTTCAAATTGACTTCCTTGAGAATCTACTTTCGAGTAAGCTAATACGTCATCAATTAAAGTTTGCATCAGGCTAACGCCTTCGACAGCAAAACCGATGAAATCTTTGGCATCTTCATCTAAGTGATCGCCATAGCGCATCTCTAAGAGCTGCACATAGTTAGAGACATGGTTTAGTGGTTCTTGAAGATCGTGGGAAGCCACATAGGCAAATCGCTTTAATTCAGCATTAGATCGTTGGAGATCGCTAGCAAGTAAAGCCAGTTCGTCAGCTTTACGGAGTACAATATTGACGATCGCTTTTCTTAATTCCTTAACCGCATTAATTTCTACCTGTTTCCAGGGTAAGGATGTCAGGCGCACTGTTTCTTTCCATAACTCAAAAGATTTGCGGGGTGACAGTTGGAGCTCTCCTTGAGAACGATCAGTTTGATAGGCATTATTAGGATCGCCTCCCCAATTGACAGTTTGAATGACTTCTGGTCGGAACCATAATACATAGTTCCTGCGAGAAATTGCCATTGCTACTAAACCACTAGCAATATTTTTATATTGATCGGCATCGGGATAAATTTTTGCTAGAGAATCGGTAGTAAAAACTTCTTCTTCAATATTTTTATAGAGCCATTGCACTAGGAAATTAAGATCTTCTTCAGCTGGAGTTTCTCCCAGTAAAGTCCAATTACCGTTGAAACAAACAGCAGCACCTTTAGCATCGGCTAGGTGAAGAAGATTGGCTTCATTTTTAACTAAACCACTCACAAAATCTTCAGACTGAGCCATATCATCAACTAACTGAGAGCGGATATAGTCTAGTCTCACCCGATAATTATAATCTTCGGTTTCTTCCCGATTAGAAATTTCAGAAAAGATCACTCTGCCTAAGAATTCACAAGCTTTACGCAACTCATAGGAAACATATTTCGGGGTTAAATGGTGACAAGCGATCAGTCCCCAGAGTTTACCATCTTCAATTAGAGAAATTGTTAGGGAAGCACCGACTCCCATATTATGCAAATATTTGAGGTGACAAGAGGAAGGACTTCTGAGAATCGAATTAGTCAGATCTAGAGGGCGATCATTGATCGGATTTTTGAGAGGATAAAGTTCTACTGGTTGAATCTTCGTGTCGGGAATTATCCTAATCCAATTTGAACTAAATAATTGTCTCGCTTGCTTAGGAATATCTGAAGCTGGATAATGTAAATCCAAATAAGATTCTAGCTGGTCTAATTTTTCCTCAGCAATTACCGCTCCATGATTATCGTCATCAAACTTATATAGCATGACGCGATCAAATCCGGTAACTTTGCGTACCTCTTTAACAATAATTTGACAGAAATCCCGCAAATTTGAAGTTTCTTGTAATTGATTGATCGAAGCTCTAGCCAGATGATAGAAACTTAAAAAAGGAATATTTTCTTGAGAAGTGGCAGGTTCTAACTCTAGAATCAAAACCCCTTCAGTGTTGCGATGAAATACCCCATCAAAAATAACGTAATCGTCTCCTTGCTTTCTCGACCAAATT
>JASJDR010000283.1 GCA_030065615.1 Xenococcus sp. MO_188.B8
AACTCGATGAACTTTATAAAGAATCAAGTGGGGTTTGGTCAAAGGGGAAAGGGAAAAGGGAAAAGGCTATTTTCTCTCCCTTTAACCTCTCTTGGTGCGCGTTCCCTAGCGCCTTGTAAAGGCGCGGGGTCGCACCGCTTTAACCCTTAACCTTTTCCCTATAGTTTTTAACTCTAAACACAACTCGTCGAACTAACGTTATTTGAGAATAAATTTTTTCTGCTTCAACATAATGGAGATCATGCGTCGTTTTTCGTTACTATCTAGGGAGCTATCGAAAAACAACATTATGGTCAAGACAGCTAGTTTACCCACGACTCCTTCGAGCATGATTGCCTTAGATGTCGAAGGAATGAAATGTGCCGGCTGTGTCAAAGCAGTAGAAAGACAATTACAACAAAATCCTGGAGTTATCTCGGCTTGCGTTAATCTGATTACAGAAGTCGCAGTGGTAGAGTATGAACCTGAACAAATACAACCTGCAACTTTAGCCGATAAGTTAACTCAAACTGGCTTCCCCACAGAAATTCGCCATCAGGATCATAGTGTAGTAGATAAGGCAGAACAAGCAAAAGAGAAACGCCAACAGCAGCAACAGCAACAATTGTGGCAACTCATTGCGGCTGCTATTTTACTGATTTTTTCGAGTATTGGTCATCTCAATCATTTGGGATTACCTAGTATTCCTCTGCTGACTAATATCTGGTTTCATTGGGGATTAGCCACTCTAGCATTATTGATACCTGGGCGTAATTTACTGATCGATGGTGCGAGGAGTTTTTACCATCGAATGCCTAATATGAATAGTTTGGTGGGTTTAGGTACAGTCAGTGCTTATACTGCCAGTTGTTGTGCTTTATTTTTTCCCCAATTGGGTTGGCAATGTTTTTTTGATGAACCTGTAATGTTACTGGGCTTTATTTTTTTGGGGCGTACCTTAGAAGCGAGGGCGCGCTATCGGGCTTCTGCTGCTTTAGAAAAGTTGGTAGCTTTGCAACCAGAAACGGCTCGTTTGATCGGCAAAAAAGTAGATGTCTCGGAGACTAGTAATATTAAAATTCCTGTAGAACAAGTTCGGGTTGGGGAATGGCTGAGAGTTTTGCCTGGGGAAAAGATTCCTACCGATGGCACAATTGTGGTGGGAGAAACTAGAATTGATGAATCTATGCTGACGGGGGAGTCCGTAGCGGTTAAGAAACAAGCAGGCGATCGCGTTTTTGCTGGTACGATTAATCAAGAAGGAGTTTTCTCTTTTCAAGTTACTGATATCGGCAACTCCACAACTTTAGCAAGAATTATTGATTTAGTTGAGTCGGCACAAACACGGAAAGCCCCTGTCCAAAAGCTAGCCGATACTGTAGCTGGCTCTTTTGCCTATGGCGTAATGGTGATTGCCAGTTTAACCTGGTTATTTTGGTATTTTGTCGGTACTAATCTTTGGCCGCAGGTTTTAATGACAAGTTCTTCCTCTATGCATCAGGGAATGGTAGTGTCAACTTCTCCTTTGTTATTAAGCTTACAATTAGCGATCGCTGTTTTGGTAATTGCTTGTCCCTGCGCCCTGGGTTTGGCAACTCCCACAGCTATTTTAGTAGGGACAGGTATTGGTGCTCAGAAAGGGATTTTAATTAAAGGAGGAGATATTTTAGAGCAGGTTCAACAACTCGATAAAATAGTTTTTGATAAGACGGGAACTCTGACTGAGGGAAAATTACAGGTTAGCGATTTTGAAGCGATCAATAATCTAGATCAAAGCAGTCTATTACAAATGGCAGCCTCGGTAGAAGTTCAGAGTAACCATCCTTTAGCGACTGCGATTGTTAACTATGCTGCGCAACAGAAATTATCTTTGTTAACAGCGACAGAAGTCGTAACCAAACCAGGTTTAGGAATCTCAGCTATTGTCGAGGGAGAAACAATTCTCTTAGGCAATCAAGATTGGTTAAGACAACATCAAATTACTTGCGATCACCAGACTCAAGAACGAGCAAACTTTTTATCTGCTGCTGGTAAAACTATAGTTTATCTAGCAAAATCAGGGGAATTAGCAGGATTGCTTGCCTTAAAAGATCAATTGCGTGCTAATGCTCTAACTACGGTTACTAAGCTGGAACAAATGGGCTTAGAAACCATCCTCTTGACTGGCGATCGTGAAGAGATAGCTCAACAAATTGCCACCGAAGTTGGCATATCTCAAGTTTTTGCCCAAGTTAAACCCGAAGACAAAGCAAAAATTATCCAATCGCTACAAAATAATCTTACTCCAATCCAAAAACCTAACCGAGTCGCTATGATCGGCGATGGTATCAATGACGCACCAGCTTTAGCCCAATCTGATCTTGGTATATCTCTGCAAGGTAGCACTGACATCGCGCTGGAAACTGCTGATATTATCTTGATGCAAAACAATCTTGCCGATGTTATGGAAGCTATAGAATTAAGTAACGCGACAGTACAGAAAATTAAGCAAAATCTTTTCTGGGCATTAGGGTACAATGCGATCGCGATTCCTTTAGCCGCAGGTGTTGCTTTACCCAGTTACGGCTTGTTATTATCCCCTATCTCAGCAGCGATCGCTATGGCTTCTAGTTCCCTGATTGTGGTGACTAACTCATTACTTTTGAAAAACTATAAACGAAGGAGTTAGATCTACGACTTGGCAAAATTAAGGTAATGGTAAGAAAGGCGAGGAGATCAACTAAAAATCATTCCCGCTAACAAAATAAAGCCCAACCAGACATTTTGACTAAAGACTTTACCGTAAACTGAACGATCAAGCTCAGGTTTACGAATTCTCTGATATTGTAGAAGCCAACCCACCACAGCAATTACCCAGCCTAACCAAAAAATTAGCTGTAACTTGAGACTCACAGCTAAATAAGCCATTAAAACAGCGGTAATAACAAAAAAGATGCCGACGGCTTCTGCCGCATATTTACCAAAAAAGATAGCACTGGAATTAATGCCAACTTTGAGATCATCTTCTTTGTCTGACATCGCATAAACCGTGTCAAATCCCAAGGTCCAAGCAACTGTTGCGCCCCATAGCAACCAAGTATTATTATCAATATTGCCCGTTACTGCAGTCCAACTAATTAAAACTGCAAAACCCCAACAGATCGACAAAACTAATTGGGGGATAGGAAAAACTCTTTTGGCTAGGGGATAACAAATAATAAAAGGTACGGCGGCGGCAGATAACCAAAAACTGAGAGGATTTAGATAAAAGGCTAATCCGGCAGCACATAAAAGCGCGATCGCGAATATAATAATACCTAACTTCACTGATAAGGCTCGCGAAGCCAGGGGGCGATTTTTAGTTCTGGCTACTTGAGGATCGATATCTTTATCCCAGAGATCGTTAATCACACAACCAGCGGCACTGGTGGCGAAAGTTCCTAAAATAATTATCCCGACTAAGAGAATCGGCGGATTTCCTGAAGCTGCTAAAAACACTGCCCATAATGCAGGAATCATTAAAATTAATCTACCCGCAGGTTTGTCCCAACGTAGGAGTCGAATAACTTTTTCCCAAGTAGATTCTTTGATGGTTGGTTGATATTGAGGCATAAAAAAAATTAATTCTATAAAAATATGAAAAAGTTGTTATTGAGTGATCATAATTAGCCCCTGAGGATATATGCTTGTGTCTTAGGGAGTTCAAGATTTATTCTTGCATAATATTCATGGTTAATTCTATTTATAAACCCAGTCCCCATATTCCTTTGAGTATTGGTCAAACCAAACAAGCCATTGCTGCAATTGATATTGGGACAAATTCCGTTCATATGGTAGTGGTGGAAGTAGATCCTAAATTACCAGCTTTTCATATTATTGCCAAGGAAAAGGATACTGTTAGATTAGGTGATCGCGACCCCAATACCGGTGATCTTACCGAAGAGGCGATCTCAAGATCTTTAAATGCACTAAAACGTTGTAAGGATTTGGCGGAAAGTTTTAATGTGAGTCAAATCCTTGCGGTAGCTACTAGCGCAACAAGAGAAGCTGGTAATGGGATAGCTTTTTTACACCGCATCAAGTCAGAATTGGGAATCAGTGTTAATTTAATTTCCGGACAAGAAGAGGCGCGACGGATTTATTTGGGAGTTCTTTCGGGAATGGATTTTGGCGATCGCCCTCATGTAATGATCGATATCGGTGGTGGCTCGACAGAATTAATCTTGGCAGATATTAGAGAAGCCCGTTTCTTGAGCAGTACCAAAGTTGGGGCAGTGCGTCTGACTAAAGAATTCGTCACTTCTGATCCGATTAGCAAAAAAGAATTAAATTATTTAAAAGCCTATGTCAGAGGGATGTTAGAGCGTCCTGTCGAGGAGATTTGGCATAATATGCAATTAAATGAAAATCCTTGTCTGGTAGGTACTTCAGGGACGATCGAAACTTTAGCAATTATCCACGCTTTAGACAAACAAGGCACAGTACCTAACCCTCTTAATGGTTATCAACTAACTCGTAAAGATATCGAAGCAGCGACTAATAAATTAGCTGCTATGACTTACGAAGAGCGATTTAGCATATCAGGAATTTCTGATAAAAGAGCCGAAATAATTGTTCCTGGAGCAATCATTCTTCTAGAAGCAATGGAAATGCTCTGTATGGACTCGATTACCATCTGTGAAAGAGCCTTGCGAGAAGGAATTATTGTTGATTGGATGTTAACTCATGGTTTGATCAGCGATCGTCTACGCTATCAAAATGAGGTCAGAAATCGCAATGTTTTCAAAATTGCCCATAAGTATCAAGTAGATCTCGAATATAGTCAAAGAGTTGCCAATTTTGCCCTAAGTTTATTCGAGCAAACTAAAGAACATCTCCATGATTGGGGACAAGATCAGAAAGAATTATTATGGGCAGCAGCTATTTTACATAATTGTGGAATTTATATTAGTCATTCTTCTCACCACAAGCATTCTTATTACCTAATTCGCAATGCTGAGCTCTTAGGTTTTACTGAATTAGAATTAGAATTAATTGCCAATATTGCTCGTTATCACCGCAAAAGCAAACCCAAGAAAAGGCATACTTCCTACCAAGAATTACCCAGCAAAAAATATCAATTAATGGTCAGACAATTAAGTGCTATTTTGCGTATTGCCGTAGCGTTAGATCGTCGAAATAAAGGAGCAGTAGCCAGGGTTAGATGCCATTTTCAGCCAAAGCCAAGAATACTTGAGGTAACAGTTATTCCTCACGAATTTGGCGATAATTGTGCATTAGAATTATGGAGTTTAGACTATAAAAAACCTATCTTTGAAGAAGAATATGACATTCAATTAAAAGCCAAGCTTGGTAATTAATTATTCTATTTGCGGTGGGAATTGGTTGAAGGTTAATAATAGGGATCATTCCCCAATTGACGTGACTAGATGGAAAACTGCGGTAAAAGTAACAAAATGTGTATGTTAGATTGCAGATTACGGTTTTGGCAACATATAATGCGTACTAGACTGCAAAATGCAATAATATACTCATTATCAGGGTGTTAAACTGTAAATTGCGGTTGAATATATAGTTAGCTGCACAAATGGGACAATTCCTTAATCGGCCGTCGAACGATTTTCTCATCCGTAGGGCTACCAGTCGCGACGTTATTTCTGTTTGCAAAATCGCTGAGAAACGCAAACGGACCAGCCACAGGTTGGATGATTCACTGAGTGGCTTCCTCATCTCCGATTTTTCGTTCGACCAATATCGGGCGGAGTTGAACAATGGTGTCACCTTTTGGGTTTTGTCCGCCAGTGATCAGGTCGTTTCTTTTCTGATCGCATACAAGTGCCACGAACTCCACGATGACAACCCGTACAAGGAGTACATGGACTCCTTGTACTCCGACTATTGGTATGTGTTTCAGATTGCCACGGATCCCGAATTTGCGTCGCGCGGTTACGGTCGCGCTCTGTATGCGCACTTCTTTACCGTGACAGCCGGGCTTCCAATCTTCGCCAGCGTCGTTACCGAGCCGCCAAACTATCGCTCTTACCACATGCATATGTCTCTTGGATTCAATTCCACAGAGTTTCAAGTCGGCTCGGTATCCCAACAACGGATATTGCTGTTTCGTCCCGCGGTTCCCGACCTCGATGAACTTAAAGAGCAATACTCTATTGCGAAGGACTTGTACGTTCATGAAGACAATTTGAACTGGACGAAAATTGCAACATTCTTCAGCGTTACAGCAATTTTCATCGCGAGTTTCGGGTTCACTGATTGGAATGCGAAGCTATTCGGTACAGTGCATGCGTGGTTGATCCATTCTACTTTAGTGAACATTGCAATCTGCATAATGTCACTAGTCTTCGGCGTATCCCTGCGTAGCGGAGTGCACTACATGAATATCCGCAAGAGATCATTTATCGAGATTGATCAGCAACTGTCGCGAGTAACCGCAAATCGTATTGTCACCCCGGCACCGTCTGCGTTAACAACCTTGTCGATCATTCAGTTACCAATTACCATCGCCAAAGTCACAGGAGGACTTGCTGTTATTTCCGCCGTTTCAGCCCTCGCGGAAGCGGCAATGCAGCTAACAAAGTGATGCAGCGGAGTTGTGGGCCGCCCGATTTCTGTTTTTCGAGAGTCACCGGTCACAACCCGCTGTTCAAAGGCGTTAGGTTGCTATGATCTATGATTAGGAGACATGTGTAGTCTTTTTGCAAACCTGTAACGTTGAGATAGTGCTAAACTGCTAGATAAATTATAGTTAAAGATCATTTTTGCTCAATCTGAAGGTAAAAATATCTTGGTTGTCTAAAGAAATTTTCAATAGTTTAAGATCACACCGAATACACGATTTCACGATATAACTATCTGATAAAAATTATGCGGATTGACCAGCTTAAGGCAAAGCTAAATAGCTCAGAAGATCCGAAGCTCGATTTCAAACTCAAGTGGTATTTCAGTACTCTGTCAACTTTTAATAGCAAAATATATCAGTCAATAAAATGCTCGATTTTCTTAATCCTCTTTTAAATCGCCATCCAGAGAAGATGAAAGCGAATGTTGAAATTTACACTTGGGCAACTTGTCCTTTTTGTATTCGTGCCAAACTACTCTTGTGGTGGAAAGGAATTAAATTTACCGAATACAAGATAGACGGGAATGAAGAAGCTAGAAATGATATGGCGAAACGTGCCAATGGGAGAAGAACCGTACCGCAGATTTTTGTTAACGAACAACATTTAGGTGGTTGCGATGATATTTATAAATTGGATGGTCAAGGAAAATTAGACTCTTTATTAATGCAATCTCCTAGCTAGGTTTAAATCGTTCAATGTTCAATGTATGATGTTTCCCTGTTCATCCAGAGAAGGATAGGGATTTCCTCTCCGTTGGTACATAGCTGCTAATTCGGGATAACCCCATTCAAAGAGTACCTTATTAAAGATTTCAGGATCTAGATTAACGCGATCATACATTTGGGCAGCTAATCTTTGGCGTTGTGCTTCAAATAAAATCACGGCGGCTGCAACAGATACATTAAGAGATTGCACCATCCCCATCATCGGGATAATTATATGTCCATCCACTAACTCGGCTGCTAAGTCACTAACCCCGTATTTTTCCGCACCCACAAGAATAGCTGTCGGATGAGTATAATCAATATCACGATAATCTAATGCTTCTTCGCTCAGATGAGCAGCATAAATTTTGAAACCTGATTCTTGAAGATTCGCGATCGCTGTTTTAATATGGTTATGGGTATGAATTTGCACCCATTTTTCAGTACCTTGAGCAACTTGAGAATAAGTAGGAACTTTACTATTGCTGTTCACACCATGTACTTCAAACACTCCAACTGCATCACAGGTACGTATAATTGCTGAAAGATTATGAGGTTTGTGAACATCCTCTGTCAAGACCGTTAAATCGGGTTGTCTTTTGCTTAAAACTTGTTTCAATCTCTCGTATCTTCTAGGAATCATGCTAGTTAGCCTTAGACATATAAATCTTCAATTCTCCAATAAATAGACTACCTAATGGACGTGGGCGTAAATAAGACCACCATTATGCAGTTAAAGCTTTACCCTTGTAAGTCCACTTGAAGGGTTTTGCCATCTTGCCATTATAGTATGCAATGAAATCGAGAATCTTGGCTGCTAAGTCTCCTTTACTAAGAAAGCTGCTCCGCTAGGAGTAAGTTACAATAGTGAGCCGGAAACAGTGATTGAGATCTTACTCAAGGTCGCTAAAGAGCATTCTGATGTCCTGAAAAAGCCTAAACCAGTAGTTTTTTTTATGGTATTTGGCGACTCTAGTATTAACTGTGGCGGTTCTGACGTTCGGCGCGAATTTCTGTCTCGAACTTAGCGATCGCATTATGACAGAAGAATCTTGGGAGCGTTTATACATCAAAATTTTGCTTAAGTTGGAGACTTGAATGGTTTTCTCGACTTTCTAGATTGTTGAAGATTAACCTAGGTTTTTAAAGATTAACTCCATTCGGCTAGAACAATTTTGCCAATAGTTCTACCCTTTTCAAGACGTTGATGAACATC
>JASJDR010000284.1 GCA_030065615.1 Xenococcus sp. MO_188.B8
CAATTCGGCTTGTTCCCCCTACATAGTGAGGAATAGTTAAAGACCAATAACTATTAGCATCCACTTGCTTAAGCACCAGGACTAAAGAAGGACGATCCGAACCGACTCGAACTTGTTGAATTTCTGGGACGGCGGTAACTGGATCGATTTGCTCGATCAGCTCTTTGACCTCTTCTAGCAAGTGTGAAGTATTGCACATTACCTGACTAACTTGTTCTTGCTGTCGAAATAGGGACTCAGCAACGTAACTAATAAACCACTGTGCCGCCACAGCTTTCCAACCGCCAACCTTCGCAACCTTACCAATGAGCCAAACTAAACTAGAATCCTTAGCAAAATCAATAAAGTCGCCGATTTTGTCTTGAGCAATATCCCCAAAGTCATCAGCGATGCTTGCCAGCAGAGAATCCTTTTTTTGATCAGGTTCTTTGTCTTTGTCTTCTTCCTTCTCCCCGTCTTCGTCTTCAGGTTTAGTGCAGACATGGGGAACAAAGGTAGGAATATCGATCGCGGGGTCGATGGCAGCACAGATATCCTGATGCATAGCAGT
Organism: Xenococcus sp. MO_188.B8; assembly: GCA_030065615.1. GTDB lineage: Bacteria > Cyanobacteriota > Cyanobacteriia > Cyanobacteriales > Xenococcaceae > Xenococcus. Next base: position 551 of record JASJDR010000284.1, read on the forward strand.
GAGTTTTTTCTCAGTCGCTTTCAGTGCCTCATGAATTCCTGCTAGCCCTATTCCCGAATAAGAAATATCTTTTTCTGCATTCCGCAAATATTCGCTGTATCCCTTGCTATTCTCCCCAGGCTCGGTACAGTCGCCAATTTCGACTATCCCCTCTATTTGCTGCCCTAGAATGTCGCTGATGGAATGAAGGGAGATACCATCCACAACTTCGGTGTCTTCGCTAAATTCAGGGGTATAGTGTTCAATCTCATAACCAGAGTGGACAACACTCGTCGCACCAATCAAAGCATTTACCGAACTAGAAGTGAATGCCGACAAGAGAAACTTAATCGGATCTCGACCAAATAAAACTGTAGTCTCCCCAGATAAACCCCGAATCACACTAGGCACAAATAAACAGACAGCATCTAAAGCATTAGCGGATTCATCCTTAGCTAAATACTTAGAAAAATTATCTAATCCCGCCTCATTTAGTTCTGCTAACTTTTTACTTGAATCTGACTGGTTAACCTGTCTAATTTTGAGCTTTTCCGTAGTGAAAGGACTATAGAGCAGTTTACCAAAGCTTTGATTAGCAAGTGATTCAGCTAGAGTAATCGGCGCACCAATGACAACCGCCGTCGGAGTTTGATTATTATTTTCTAAACCTTCTTTTACTGGTAATAAAGGACTGGGTTTCTTCGGGATATTTTGATAAATATTGTTGATAATATTGGTTTGATATATAACTTTCGGCTCTTGATATATATCATTTTTAGTTTGTTTTATCGCCTCAAAACTGGTGTTTTCATTGTCAGTTAATTGATTCTTGGTATTATCAAAATAACGATTTCTGAGGCTTTCAGGAAGATCCTTACTACTAGAAAGATTCCCCTCGCCAATTATGCCGAGAATTCTTTTAGCTTGTGTTCCTGGGGTGAGCTTGAGTGCCTGTACTAGAGTTCGCTTGTAAATTTCTGATAACAGCAGAGGATTAGGCATTGGACAGTAAGATGATTATTCTTCAGCTTTAGAATTCCCATCAATTTGGATCTGAGAACCAAGCAAACTACCCAAGTTCAAGAGATTCAGTCCGATTAGGTCAGCCAAGGTAGGAGCATTAAGCTCAAATCCTGGGAAGGGTAACACGCCTAATTCTCCTGAATTAGCACTAATCTCAATCTCTTTGATTCCTATCGGTAGCCCAAACCCACTGAGAATCTCCTGAGACATGGCTTGATTCTTGAGAGCCAGAATATTAGTAGAGGCGGTCTGCTTGGAGATTTGAGACAAAGTATAGAGAGAATCAAGCATCATTTGATTTAAGCCTGTATAGCTTGCTATCTGACCATTGGGGGTAGGTAGGACGTTTGCACCCATATCCTGTAGTCCTAGTCCCCGATCAAAGTCTTGAATGACAAAGTGTAATAACTGGGGGATATTCTCTGCCAGTACGATGCCACCTTGTTTAATTCTGTTAGTCTCTCCTGTAAAATCATCGTTCTCAAAGGTGTTAGTTCTGACTTCGTAAGCGATACCAAATCGCCGTTCATTGGGATGACCCCCCATCTGTCCAGTACTGCTACCACCAGTATTTTTGCCAAACTGTCCAAAGTTCCAACCAGCAGGAATAGTATCACCTTGTTCGATTAGTTCCCCTTGTCTGATGGAGCGAATTGAATAATCAGAATTAAAAGATAAACCAAGAACTGTACTTTGAGCTTCAATTTGCTGTCCTAGATTCCAATCTCTAGCTATTTCGGTACTGCCTTCACGATAAGCATATTTTCCAGCTTCTAAAGCTAACCAAATTTCATTAACTTGTTTTTTTAATTGTTCTAGATCACAAGTAGTCAAAGTACACCTCTCATGTGCTTGTGTAATGTAGTCAAAGATGGAATCGGGATAGATAAAGCGATCGAGTTCTTTTAACTCTGTAGCAGGAACTAAACTAGCTGAATAGGTTTTAGTAAAAGTACCACTAGTAGTAAAAGAAGTATCACTACTAAAACTCATTTTGCTTAAATCAATTGTTGATAAATTCTTAACTCCTTTAATAACTAATCGTCCAGTGGATTCATCCCGTTCATAAATAATATTTGGTTGAACTATTTTAGTTTCTGATTTAGGTGAGGAGCTAGAACCGCCTGGATAATAATTTTTAGGTTCACAAACAGCATAACCATCTGCATTGATAACTGCATTTTGAGCAGGAGAAGGCAAACCATATTTGTCCCAGGTATAGGGAATAGTTCCTAATCTAATGGCATCATTTTTATCTTCAATCGAAAAGCTTGGATTATTTAAATAATTAGTTTTAACTACTCTAAATTGAATTGCTGCTTCAAATATTTTAGTAGTCGTTCCCCGTTCATAATAGCCTCCGTTTGAGTTTGCTACTGTGTAAGTATCAATTTTCAAGTGATTTCCGACAGTTGCGAGTAAAAACTCAGGAAAACTAGCAGAGTTATAAAAAAGTCTGGTAAGTTTATTATTATAAAAACTTCCTGCATCGTTGGAATATCCCTGAATAAGCTGTAGGGCATCAACTTGACTTGTTCCTAGTCCTTCAAAACCTGACTCGGTAAAAGTTGTTGTTTGCCAAGTATCAAGACTTTTTAGGTTAAGAAAAACCTTGGTCTTTCTATCTCCAGAGGAATTAAAACCATAAACATTCCCTAAATAATTAAATTCAATAGTATGTTTGGCTAAAAATCCTAGATATCTATTTTTGCCTATACTTAGTTGAATATTACCTAAATCTGATAAAGAAAAATCATAGTTATCCCAAAAGTTATTATTAGCAAATATTAAACAGCCGAATTTAAAGTTATCTGATAAGACAGTAGTTCCGCTATTAAGACTGTAAGGATTATTTGCCCCACTAGCACTAATCAAATATTTATTATTAGGATGTAGCTTATAAGTTAAATTTGTGTTAGTGCAGCTACTAGCATTGCGACCAGTTATAGTCCCTGCCTTGGTAACTGTTTCTATACTATTATTGAAGTGGTTGATTTGATAATCAAAACTGATAGTATAATCAATCTTGGTAACTTGATTTACGGAAAATATCTGAGGATTACTAGTGAGAATAGCATTATCTAATTTGTCAAAGAAAGTATCTAGATAATCATAGAAATAGCATTCAGGTATTTGACCTTTGATATATTCGATTTCACTATCATTGAAATCATAAAAATTGAAAACTAAAGAAGCAATCAAAATATCTTCGTCTATTTCGATTTCTTGCCCTAAGCAAAAATAGGTATTAAATCGTAGTAACCAACTGCGAGTAACGGGAACGCGAATACAATCATTGTCTACTTTGCGGAATTCGTAAGCTGAACTTCGAGCAACAGGTTGTTTCCCGTATGGAGTTAAGACAGTGCGCCATTGATCCATCTCTTCTGGATCTACAGTACGAAAATCAAAAAAGCTAGAGGCAATAGTCATGCCGAAGGGGTTTAACTCAGGGTAGTAGTAAGATAAATCCAACTTTTTTCTGGTATTGGGTAGTTTGATTTTCAAGGTGCGACCTATTGGGTGGTCAATTAGTATCGGTTCCTGGTTGATTGCCTTACTGATACCGAAGAGTCTTGTTTTGTTAACCAGAAACAACTGAGAATACTTTCTCAGCCACTTGTAAAGCTTCAAGCTGTATCCATCAGCAAAAGGCAATCCATAGGGGTTATATCGCTGAAATAAGCAGGGATAAATTGATAAAGGATAATTTACTGCTTGGATGTCCTGATCTGCTCCTGATGAGGGATTAACGCCATGGTTAATTAATTTGATGTTGTAGTACTTATCTGAAGTAGGTACAGCAACTAGATCGGAAAGCTGTGAAGGTTCGACAGTGTACAGAGGTAGCTTAATATCTTCTTCCGTAGGATAACCGTTAATAAAAGCCATAAATTACCAAGAATTAGTTAGGAATTGCTTAGTATCCAAAAGAGTCGTCATCTGCTTCTTCAAGAAAGATATTTTGAACTGTACATACGTAATTTGAACCTTGAAGCCAAGAGTTATAGTCAAAGGGTAAAATTATTTTGATACTGGCAATTCCCCCTATGTTTGTATCTGCGAGAAATTTGATTTCTATATTTTTAGTTTCCTTAGACTCTAAAGATTTGAGGAGAGAACAGTGATAATAAAAATATTGTTCTAAACTAGTTAAATTAGGTAAACTAGAGGGCAAATTTTGATCATAAGAGGGGCTGGTAGCACATCTATAGCTAGTTTCTAAGACTTCATCTCTATCTAAAATAATTAAGCTATCAATTATTTCTCCACCATTTTGTAGCGCTTGGATATTATTAAAAGGTAAGTTAGCCTCAATAATTATTGAGCTGTTATTATCGTTATCTTCTTTGTGAGTTATTTGAATCGTTTTATCTATTTTGACAGATTGATTATTAGCAATAGTAGCTTGAGTATAGTGAGCTTTAAGTAGGGTAGCTGAGAATACTATAGCTCGTTCAATCGTGTCTATGTTGGTGTCATTAATTATTGCTTCTGTTGGGAGTTGAACCATGTTTTTCGCAACATTATTTTGGTCGATTCAACTTTAGCCTGAGATTACGGCGATCGCCAGTAGGTAAGATACTCTTAATGAGTGCGATCGCTTCTCTTTGGTGTGATTCTTACGATAATTCCTTCCCCAGTAATTTTAAAATTTTTTCTTTAGCTGCAAATGTTGCTGCAAATAATGTTTCTACTTCCTTCATTCGGATATAACGATAATTTCTTAGAATGAAAAACATAAAAACAGTATAAAACCCATCAATTCCCAATAATGTCAAGGACAATGTCTCATTTAAAAAAAAGTATTGTTTAATTAACACCAAGAGAATAATTACAAAAGAAAAAAAGAGTCCATAAAAAATACTTGAGAGATATCTAGTAAATGCTTCTGCTGCATAACACTCATTAGCTAAATTTTCATCCACTGAGATTAAAACAACTTTATAAAAATTCAAAAATGATTTTCCCTTTCTCTTTTTCTCGTTTGAATTATTATTTTCCCACAATAATTCATAAAATTTCTTTGCTTCTTGGTATTCATAACCACACTTTAGTCCTATCCAATCAATATAAGGAAATTCTTTAATTCTTAGACATTCTATGTTTTTTAAATACCAGCCAGATATATTATCCAGAACATCACATTTCATGAGTCGAAGAATAGCGCCAACTAGATAAGCAACACAAATAAGCACAAGAAAAACTATAACTTGTAATGAACTACGGCTTTCCTTGAGAAATGTATTAATATCTCCAGGTGAAACAGTCTCATTCCAAAGAAGAAAATAAAATCCAACAATTATATTAAATAACAAAAACGTGCCTGGAACTAGAATTGACAATATACTTCCAGGTTTTCCAAGATTTGGAAGTTCCATAATCAAAAAAATCACTAAAAATACTGTAATGTGATTATCTTAATGGAAAGATAATCACATTAATAAAACAAATTAATAACCTTTTCTGATTAATCAGAAGCAATAAGACTTACTTATTCTCAGTAAGCACCAAATTTGACACAAAAAAACAGACAGGTGAATCGAGTAACCTATCTGGCAATTAAGCTATTGAGCATCGAGCTTGCTAACTGGACATTGTGTACGTTGCTGCGATTCGTTGATCCCCGAATCTTCTAGAAATTTGTATGTAATCTAGATAACTTGTTCTAAGTCTTTATCATTGCTTCCACTAGGTATCTTGAAACATTTGGTATTCTTAAATGTAATTAATATTTCCTTGAAATATAAAATGAAATGGCAAATAAAGGGCAGCTAAGAATACTACAACAGGGTATTGACACTTGGAATGAGTATAGAAAAAGCCATCGTCATATAAACATTAACCTTAGAGGAGCAAATCTTAGCAAACAAAACCTTTCAGGTGCAGACTTTAGTTATGCCGATATTAGAGGGACTAAATTTATTGATGCTAATCTTCGAGGAGCTAAATTTACTCTTGCTAGGTGCGGACTTCAGACATGCCAGATGATACTTATGTATACTTTTTGTATTCTGCTATTCCTCGTAATGTCAGCAGTAGTAACGCTAATCATACAAGTAGTAGCACAGATAAAAGTTATAGAAGGAGTAATGATAGTATTATCAATGGCAGGAGTAGGATTATTCTGTTTTTTTTTATTGTTTTTTATAGCACAAGCTTTCGTAATGCTGATTTAACGGAGGCTAATTTCAGAGGGGCTAGACTAGAAAACACAGATTTCAGAGGAGCTAATCTTACCCGTGTTAATTGGCATAGGGCTAACATGAAAATGCTGAATTCTTTTCAACTTGGCGATACTTATCTTAAAGATGTTCAAGTAAGAGAATTGTTAATAGGAAAAGGGATTAACAATAACTTTGATCGTAAAGACTTACGGGTTCTTAATCTACAGGGAGCTAACCTGACAGATACTAGTTTTAGAGAAACCAACTTAAGTGAAACTAATTTACAAAATTCTAATTTATCCAGAGCTAAACTGATCAATACAAATTTAGATGGAGCATGCTTTACAGGAGCTTGTATAGAAGATTGGAATATCAACAGTCAGACCAAGCTAGATAATGTAGTCGCAGACTACATTTACTTAAAGCAAGGTCAACAAGAACGTCGCCCTTCTGATCCAAATAGAAAGTTTGAGCCTGGAGAATTTGCCAAGCTAGTTCAAAAGTCTATAGAAACATTAGACCTGATATTTAAGAACGGCATTGATTGGAAAGCCTTCTTATCCTCATATCAAGATATACAAGTTGAGTATGGAGAGCAGAATGTATCCATCCAAACTATTGAGAAAAAGAGTGACGGCGCATTTGTAATCCGCTTGAGTGTTCCTCCTGATGCTGACAAGGCTAATATGGAAACATCCTTCTGGCAAATATACAATCCTATTTTACAAGCTAAAGATGAACAGTTAGCTTTATATGGTCAGGTATTAAATGATCAACGTAAAGAAAATACTAGATTAATAGGCATTATAGAAACTATGGCCGAGCGAGATGATACATTCCTCAATCAACATCAAATTAATATACTTAAAACTATCAATTCGGGAATATTTAAATCTACAGATATTGCTAATGCTTTAGGGCTAGAGAAACATTTAGTTAAATATTATCTAGATGAATTTGATAAATTGGATTTTATCAGGGGATCTAGAGGTTTTGAGAACGGATGGCGTGAATATAGGATTTGTCAGTTATCTCATAAAGGGCAAGTAGCTCTTCAAGACCAAAATCTATTAGTCAAGGAATCAAGTATGTCAAACACTGTTAACAACAATCTACAAGGTGCTAATATTGGCAATTTTGCTAATGAGGTAAAAGATAATGCTAGACAGCAAGCTAATCAAAATATCTACGCTTCAGAACAAAAACAAACTCTAGCAGAAGCAGCAAAAGAGATACAGAAGCTATTACAACAGCTAGAGAGTTCCAATCCTACTGCTACTGAAGCCCAACAGATAGAACATATTAATGATGAAACTACACCTAAGTTTAAACGTAAAGCTTTTGCTGCACTAAAAGCTGCTGGTGATACTGCTATAGATGAATTCTTGGATAATTCCTATGTCAAAGTTTGTAAAGCTGCAATTATGGGTTGGATAGATTCATAATAAATTAGCTTGAATTCTTGGCTTCAGTAAAACTTGTGATGTAACATTATGTTATTTAAAATCAAATCTTTATTCTGAATAATTTTGATAAAGTTCAAAATTCTTTCTTTTAAGTCTTCCTGTTGCCATCTGCCACCCCGAGTCAATAAAATTCATCTGGACAATTTTCCTCTTTTCTTTCCCAGATATGTGATCGGTGGGGGGTTGCTCTCTTTCTTATACCCCCAGGCTTGCCCGTAATACTATACAGAAATCCCTTGACACGGTACTGAAATCTCATACACCCTTTGGTCTTTCTCCAGCCAGTTACTAAAGATTTCCTCACGATCGCTGAT